>JAIXZF010000418.1 GCA_027489835.1 Hyphomicrobiales bacterium | reverse complement strand
CAGCCAACGCCAGTGACGCGCCGGCAGGGCCTGATCGAGGCCCACGGGCGTGTCGAGATTGCGGACGGTCTTCATCACGACAACGCCCGGCCAGCCTCAGCCAACCGCTCCGAACCACCTGTCGACGTCGAGTGTTGCGTGCCCGACCGCATCAATGGCCGAAACTGCTGCGCCACCCATCAGGCGGCTGCCATCGCCAACGCCACACCCAACCCGCACCTTACCTCCGTTCCCTATCGTCAATGAACGATGAACACAAGGTGACCGGCTGCAGCCACGGACTTGCCGGCCGTGACGGCGCACCGTTGCCGCGGCAGAATGGTGCGCTCGCCTTGGTGTGTGCGCTTCTCCGCGGCAGCAGCCGGCTGATCAAGCCGCCACCATGTCCGCCCAAAGCGGCATCAGCGGCACGCCGGCCCTGAGCGAGCCCGCCAGCCCGGCCGGGATCGCATCGGCGCGCGTCTCGTAGAGCAGGCCGCCAAGGCGGGTCAGCTCGGTCGCAGCCATGCCAGCCGTGCCGCCCACGGCCACGGGCCATCCGTTGAGGTAGCGCACGCGGGTGTTGGCCGCCCAGGAGCCCGTGCCGCGCGTGAGCGTCACGGCCGATCCGCTGATGGCGGGCGTGAACGGGATCGCGCCGTCGCGCCGGCTCCATGTCGTGCCGCCATCCTCGGACACCTCGAACTCTTCAGGTGTCGCGCCGGCCGTCTCGGACACAAGCGATCCGCCATTGCGCAGCGTCGTGGACAGCGTGAGGACGCCGGCCGCACGGGCGATGCTGGTGAAGCCCGGCCGGTTGTCCTGCGTCGAGAGCTTGCCGGCGAAGGCCAGCGCCTGGGCGTATCGGAGGCAGAAGCGAATATTGCCCCGCGCATCCGTGCGGTCCTGATGGGCGCTTTCACCGTCCGGCATGTAGGTGTCGATCTGGAACGCGCCGAGGCTGATGTCCCAGTTGCCAGCCTTGCCGGTGCCGTTCACAGCCATATCGTATTGCTGGGTGCGGAAAGGACCGTAGGCAGTATCGGCCGGGGCGGCTCCCGCCTGATTGGAGCGGTGACGCGAGACGGGCAGCACCACCACCCACGGGTTCCACGCGGACGCGAAGCCGAGCTTGTGAAGGTTCTGGCGCTCGGCCAGCTCCGGGGCTCCAGCA
The DNA here is from genome assembly GCA_027489835.1 of Hyphomicrobiales bacterium. Classification (GTDB taxonomy): domain Bacteria; phylum Pseudomonadota; class Alphaproteobacteria; order Rhizobiales; family Beijerinckiaceae; genus Allobosea. The sequence goes on along the minus strand of JAIXZF010000418.1, from coordinate 2,671 downwards.
CCAGCCTTGGCGATCCCGCCGAAGAACTCGTTCATGCGGTCGTTCCAGCTCAGCTCGACCGGGCTGCGCGTGCCGTAGAACGTGGTTCCCACAGCGGGCGATCCGCCATTGCGCGAGCTGGCGTCGTTGGTCGCCCACGAGTAGAGCCAACAGGTGACGCGCTTGCGCTTGGCCAGCATGTTGGCCGTGAGCATCCCGCTCGAAGGCGTCGTGCCGTCGCCGCAGAGGTCGAGGCCATCGCCCGTGTAGCGATAGATGAGCTGGCTGATGCCGGTGCCCTGCTGCGCCACGCACAGGAACTCGATGGGGATTTCAGGGCCGAGTGCATCCAACATCTGCGCCACGGCCGTGAAGCCCTCCGAGAGCTGGTTGCGCCGGGTGAGCAAGCCGCCATCGGGCGGGTTCCACACCTGACCGCCGCCCCGCATGAACAGGTAGGAGACGGAGGTATTCTGCGTTGGCGGCGTGAGGGAGACGGTCGTGCTGTCCCTGAAGGCGATCTGCGTCTGGCTCTGGCCGATCAGCGAGGCCACGATGCCGACACGCTCGCGGTCAACCGAGACGGAGATGACCGTGTTGTCGTCTTCGCGGCGGAACTCATAGATGTGCTCGCCCACTGGCACGCCGGGGAGCGAGACTTCCACGATGCCGCTCGCGGCCGAGGCCGTCACGCGGGTCCAGCCGACAAGCTGCGTGCCGTCCGAGGCCCGGAGCGCCCGGCCCTGCACATGGGTGGCAGCACCGATGATGACCACATCGCGAACGACTGTGCCGGTCAGGGCCGCCACGGCCGCACGGCTGGCGGCAGCACGGACGCTGGCGGGCGGCAGGGCGTGAACGTAGCCGGGATACTGCGGCCGGGCCAGAAGGCCGACCGTGCCATTGCGTCGGGGCCGGAGCTGCGGGCCGTTGGCGATGGGCCGGCTGGCGGCGTCGGACTGCGAGAGGGTGAAGGCCGCATAAGAGCGGGCTCCGGCCGTCTGCGCGAGGTCGTCGATCTGGCCGAAGCGGAAGTAGGCCGCGAGGTTCGCACCGAACACAGTTGCCGGGTCTGCCCCGAGGCCGATGCTCTGCCATTCGGCGTCCGTGCCCCCCGAGCCAGCGAGCTGGATGAAGTCGCAGACTTCGCCGGGAAACCAGTTGCCGAACGTCGTTGCAGCGGCAGGGAAGGAGCCAAGCGTCATCGCCCCCGAGGTCAGCGATGAGCCCAGCCAGGTGGCCGGCGTGAAGCTGTCCCCGAGGTTCACCGTGCCGTCGATACCGACCGTGAGCGCCTGAAACTGCCCCGCTCCATCACGGCGAAGAACGACGAGGCCGGTCCATGAGCCTTGCGCGTTCGGCACGATGGGCGGCGTGCGCAGCCAGCGCGTGGTGCCGGTCGCCCCGCTCGCGCCATTGGCGTCGCGGTCCCCGAGATAGTTGGCGGAAGCCTGATCGCGGCCTGCGAAGGCGAAGCGCCCGGCGATGCCGGGATTGGACGAGGCGGCGAAGGCCCCGAAGGCGCAGTGGAAGCCACGGCCGACCGAGGGGCTCCCCGTTCCCATGACCGGAACTTGTATGGTCTGCGTCGCCGCGCTGGCGTTGGAGTTGAGCCCGCCCGGCTGCACGCGGACGCGGATGGCCAGCGCACCGGCAGCGCCCACCGTGCCAGAGCCGAACAGCTGCGTGAGCTGCGGGCCGACAAGGCTGTTCTGGAAGCCGTCGCCGTTGCGCGCGCCGAGGGAGATCGAGCGGGTGTTGGTGAGCGGGGTTGCTGGATCGGCCGCCGACGTGACCGGACCAAGCGCATTCGACAGGGCAGAGGTCGCGCCGTCGGCGTTGCTCGCCGTCACCAGGCAGGTCAGCATGGCGCCGATATCGGGCGGCGTCAGCACATGGACGGATGACATCGCTCCGGCGATCGCGGCCCCGTCCCGTCGCCACTGATAAGCATGGACGATGGGAGCTTGCCCGGTCCAGTTGCCCGTCGTCGCGGCGAGGGTCTGGCCGACCGCGGGGGAGCCGGAGATGATCGGGGCAAAGACGGGCTGCGGGCGCTCGTCGACATTGACGACGCCGATGACCAGCACGGTGTCACGCGGCGAATTGACGGCGCCGGCCAGTGTCTCCCGCACGACAACCTCATGCGTGGCTGCGGCCTCGAAGTCGGTCGCCACCAGCCCGGCGATCAGGTTTGCGCCGGAAAGGGCGATGCGTCCGCCGGCATTGTCGAACAGGGTAAGCGTCGAGCCCGGCGTCCGGTTCTGGAGCGTCCCGATGAAGCTGCCGGGCGCGGCTCCTTCGGCCAGCGAGTCCGTCGACAGCGTGAGCGGGGCGAGCACGGGCGCCATCGGCTCGGCCGCGACGCGCCGGACTCTGCAGCCGACGCCGATGAAGGGGCCGACATTCCGCATCAGGCATACCCCCGGAGGCCAGTCGCCGTGGTGCCGGTCGCCTTGACGCGCCGGATGCGCCAGTCCAGCACGTCGCCCGCCGCCACCGGCTCGACGCTTTCCACCCCGGTGATCCAGATCACGGACAGCGCGCCGGCTTGCCCCGTCACGCGGATCTGCCGGGTGGCGACAGCAAGATCGACCGCGTCATTCGGCGCGATCGCGAAGCCTTGGGATAGCGGCGCGTTCAGGCCCTGGCCGTGAAGGGCGAATGGATCGGACATGCATGTTCTCCTGAT
>JAIXZF010000176.1 GCA_027489835.1 Hyphomicrobiales bacterium | reverse complement strand
GCCAGCGCCTGCCCGCCTGCCCACGCGAAGGCCCAGAAGGGCGGGGGCAGGCCGATCTCGCCAAGCTCGTCCTCGGTCCGGGCCCACAGCGCCGTCGCCTCGTCCGCGACATGCAGCCGAATCTCGGGCGCGTGCGGCGTCGGCAGAAGCCGTGTCTGCGACATCACGAAAGCGCGCCGGGCGTCCGCATCCGCGAATCCCGTGGGCCAGGCGGCCGCCGGATCGCCAGGCCCTTCCGCGCTCACGCGATCGCCTCGACGGCGAGCATTCCGCGCCAGGCAGTCTTCAGCCCGTTGATGACGTCCCGCTCGGTGTAGCCGGCCATCAGCTTCTCGCGCGAGGCCCGGCCCATGCGCTCGACCAGACCCGGCGCACGCGCCAGAAGCCCGATCGCATCTGCCAGCGCCGCCACATCGCCGACCGGCGTGACGCGGCCGTCGATGCCGTCGCGAACGAACGAGCCGCAACCGGCAGCGTCCGAGGTCAGGATCGGCCGTCCCGCCGCGGCTGCGAGCCCCAAAAGCGGCGGCAGGCCATCCCCGCCGCGCGAGGGCAGGACCAGCGCATGATGCTGGCGCCAGACTTCGGCGATGTCGGCCGTGGGCCCATACCAGGCGATGCCGGGCAGCCGGCTCCAGGCTGCCAGCGTCGCGCCCGGAACCGCGCCCCGCCCGGAGAGTGCCGCGCCGATGAGCGAAAGTCTCGCATCCGCGCCCGCGGCCCGCGCCCGGCTGACGGCTTCCACTGCGAGGTCGGGCCCGTTGGCATGGAGCAGGGGCGATCCGAAGACGAGCCTGAGAGGCGGCGACCAAGGCATGGGCTCGGGCATGTGCTGCACGGGGTCGATGCCCGCCCCGCCGAGGATCGTCATACCCGAAGCGCCCGGCTCGAGCCCGAGCAGGGCCGCGTCGTCGGAATTGTCGAAGATCAGCCCGGTCGCTCCCTGCGAGGCGATCGCGCCGGCGGCGAGCCGGGCGAGCGCGCGCGCCGCCTCGCCGGGCAGCCCGCCCTGGCGCGCGATGCCGCCCAGCCCGCTGAATGCCATGGCGCGGCGCTGCTGCCCGGCAAGGCGGCAGGCGATCTCCCCCGCCAGCGCGGCCCGCGGGCCATGGAGCTGGACAAGCGCCGGCGCCTCGCGCGCCAGCAGCACCCTCAGTTCGGCCACCTGCCGCCAGAGCGCGGCGACGAGCCGGCCCCGCGGTCGCTTCAGGGGAACGAACCGCGCGCCGCTGCGGATGATCGTGTTCTGGCTGCCCGAGGCCGGCGCCGCGACCACCGGCTCGAAGCCGAGCTCGAGCGCGGCCCTGATCGCCGGCAGATGGCGCAGGGCGAACAGCCAGTCCTCGGCGGCGACGAAGAGAATGCGGGTCAAAACGTCCGTGTCCGGGAGCGAAACGGCGGCGGGCGACGGTTTTCGCGCCCTGCATCCGGAGCGCGGACCGTATCGGCGCATCCGGCGTCCCGCAAGCGGGCGCCGGCGCGATCAAACGTTTAAGTCGAAATCCGGACCTACCCCGAAAATCACAGAATTATGCTGGACATCGACGCCAGCAGGGCCTCAAATCGCCGCAGAGCGCGTTCCAGCGCCAATCAATTGAAACGGGGAAAGAACCAATGCGTCATTACGCCAAACTTCTCGTGGGCTCGACCATGGTCGCCTTGATGGCGACCACGGCCTACGCCCAGACGCCGCGCGACACCATCGTCATGGCCAAGCAGATCGACGACATCATCTCGCTCGACCCGGCGGAGGCCTTCGAATTCTCCGGCGTCGAGGTCGGCGCCAATGTCTACGACAAGCTGATGGGCGTCGATCTCGCCAACAAGAACGCGCTGGTCGGCGACCTCGCGGCGAGCTGGAGCGTCGCCGCCGACAACATGACCTACACGTTCAAGCTCAAGCCCGGCGTCAAGTTCCACTCCGGCAACCCGCTGACGGCCGCCGACGTGGTCTATTCCTTCCAGCGCGCCGTGACGCTCAACAAGTCACCCGGCTTCATCCTCACGCAGTTCGGCTTCACCAAGGACAACATCGCCGAGACGGTCCGCGCCACCGACGACCAGACCGTGGTCATCAAGGTGTCGAAGCCCTTCGCGCCGACCTTCTTCCTCAACTGCCTGACCTCGGGCGTGGCCAGCATCGTCGACTCCAAGCTCGTCACGGCGAACGCAAAGGACGGCGATTTCGGCAATGCCTGGCTGAAGCTGAATTCCGCCGGCTCCGGCGCCTATGTGGTGCGCTCCTATCGCCCCAATGAGCAGTATGCGCTCGAGGCCAACGCCAGCTGGCACAAGGGCGCGCCGAAGATGCGCCGCGTGATCGTGCGCCATGTCGCCGAGCCGGCCTCCCAGCGCCTGCTGCTCGAAAAGGGTGACATCGACGTCGCGCGCAATCTCTCCAAGGACCAGCTGGCTGCAGTCCGCACCCGCCCCGACGTGGCGATCGTGCAAGGCGACAAGGGCTACATCCTGTACCTCGGCCTCAACACCAAGAACCCGAACTTCGCCAAGCCCGAGGTGCGCGAGGCCATGAAGTGGCTGGTCGACTATTCCAGCATCGAGCGCAACATCGTCGAGGGCACCTACAAGCATCATGAATCCTTCCTGCCGGAAGGCTTCCTCGGCGCCATCACCGACAAGCCCTACAAGTTCGATCCCGCCAAGGCGAAGGAGCTGCTGGCCAAGGCCGGCCTGCCGAATGGCTTCTCCGTCACCATGGACGTGCGCTCGGTCGCCCCGATCACCGACATCGCCCAGGCGATCCAGGCGAGCTGGGCCCAGGCCGGCGTCAAGCTCGAGCTGATCCCCGGCGACGGCAAGCAGACGCTGACCAAGTATCGCGCCCGCACCCACGACATCTACATCGGCCAGTGGGGCCCGGATTACCTCGATCCGCACACCAATGCCGAGACCTTCGCCATCAACGAGAACAATGGCGAGGACGCGAAGTCGAAGACCCTTGCCTGGCGCAATGCCTGGGATATCCCCGAGATGACGGTCCGCACCCAGGCCGCCGTGCTGGAATCCGACGCTGCCAAGCGCTCCTCCACCTATGGCGAGCTGCAGCGCGACCACCAGAAGATCTCGCCCTTCGTCATCATGTTCCAGCAGGTCGAAGTCTCGGCGCAGCGCAAGAACGTGTCGGGCTGGGTGATCGGACCCACCTCGGACACGAACCTCTACGCCCCCATCGTCAAGAACTGAGCGCCCGCCGCGGCCTCGACCCTCAAGACCCCTTCCCGCGCCGCGGGGAGGGCCATCTCGTGATGAACCCATGACGTTTTTCCGAACCCAGGCCAGATCATGACCATGGCGCCCGGCCCCGTCGCCGGCCCTGTCCAGCTTTCGCCGCCCTCACGCGGCTCGAACCGCGCCTCACGCTGGAGCCAGGCCGTCGGGCGCGAGCTGACCACCGTCGCCATCACCATGTTCGGACTGCTGCTGGTCACCTTCCTGATCGCGCGCGTCATTCCGATCGACCCGGTGCTCGCCGTGGTCGGCGACAATGCACGGCCGGATGTCTACGAGAACGCGCGCATCGCGCTCGGCCTCGACCAGCCGCTCTGGCGGCAATTCGCCATCTATGTCGGCAAGGTCTTCACCGGCGATCTCGGCACCTCGATCCTCACCGCCCAGCCCGTGCTTAGCGACATCAAGCGGGTCTTCCCCGCCACGCTGGAGCTCGCCACGCTCGGCACCATCATCGGCGTGGCGCTGGGAATCCCGCTCGGCGTGATGGCGGCCGTCAACCAGGGCCGCTGGCCGGACCAGATCGCGCGCTTCGTCGGGCTGTTCGGCTATTCCATCCCGATCTTCTGGCTCGGGCTGATGGGCCTGCTGCTGTTCTACGCAAAGCTCGGCTGGGTCTCGGGCCCGGGCCGGATCTCGGTCGGCTACCAGGATTTCGTCAATCCGGTGACCGGCGTCATCCTTCTCGACGCCGCCATGCAGGGCGAGTGGGACGCGTTCTGGAACGCGCTCAGCCATCTCATCCTGCCCTCCTCGGTGCTCGGCCTGTTCAGCCTCGCCTACATCAGCCGGATGACGCGCAGCTTCATGATCACGGAGCTCCAGCAGCAATACGTGATCGCGGCGCGGGTGAAGGGCATGTCGGAGCTGCGCGTGGTCTGGCGCCATGCGCTTCGCAACGCGCTCGTGCCGCTCATCACCGTCATCGCGCTGTCCTACGCCAACCTGCTCGAAGGCTCGGTGCTGACCGAGACGATCTTCGCCTGGCCCGGCCTCGGCCGCTACATCACCAATGCGCTGCTCAACGCCGACATGAACGCCGTGCTCGGCGGCACGCTCGTCGTCGGCGCCATCTTCATCGGCGTGAACCTCTTCTCGGACATTCTCGGCCGCCTGTTCGATCCGAGGACGCGCTGATGGCGACCTGGACCGAATACCTCACCACCGACGCGCCCGCCTCGCGGCGTCAGGCGCGGCTTGGCCAGGCCTGGCGGCAATGGCTGGCTTTGAAGCGCAATCCGCTCGCCGTCGCCGGGCTCGTCATCGTCGTCGCGCTGCTGCTCATCGCCGCCTTCGCGCCGCTGATCGCCACCGCCGACCCGCTGGCCCAGAACCTCGACAAGCGCCTCCTGCCGCCCTCCGGCACGAACTATTTCGGCACGGATTCGCTCGGGCGCGACATCTTCAGCCGCATCGTCCACGGCGCGCGGGTCACGCTGTTCATCGTGCTGCTGGTCGTCGTCACGGTCGGCCCGCTCGGGCTGATGATCGGCGCGGCCTCGGGCTATCTCGGCGGCTGGGTGGACCGGACGTTGATGCGCATCACCGACGTCTTCCTCGCCTTCCCGCGCCTCGTGCTGGCGCTCGCCTTCGTCGCGGCGCTCGGCCCCGGCCTCGAGAACGCCGTCATCGCCATCGCCTTCACCGCCTGGCCGCCCTATGCGCGCGTCGCGCGCGCCGAGACGCTGGTGATCCGCAACGCGGATTACATCGCCTCCGTACGCCTGCAGGGCGCCTCGCCCTGGCGCATCGTGCTGCGCCACATCGTGCCGATGTGCCTGCCCTCGCTGATCGTCAGGACCACGCTCGACATGGCCGGCATCATCCTCACCGCCGCGGGCCTCGGCTTCCTCGGCCTCGGCGCGCAGCCGCCCATGCCCGAATGGGGCGCGATGATCTCCGCCGGCCGCGAGCAGATCTTCGACCAGTGGTGGGTGGCGACCTTTCCCGGCCTCGCCATCTGCATCGTGGCGCTGGGCTTCAACCTGCTCGGCGACGGGCTGCGCGACGTGATGGATTCCAAATGAACGCCAGCGCGAGCGAGCCGCCGCTGCTGGAGGTCGACAACCTCAAGGTGGACTTCCACACGCCAACGGGCGTGGTCCATGCCGTGCGCGGGCTGTCCTTCACGCTGGGCCGCGAGCGGCTGGGCATCGTCGGCGAATCCGGCTCCGGCAAGTCGATGACCGGGCGGGCCATCCTCGACCTCATCCCCTATCCCGGCGTGGTGACGGCCGACCGCATGCTCTACCGGGGCCGCGACCTCCTCGCCATGCCGCGCGCCGAGCGCCGCAAATTGCGCGGGCGCCGCATCTCGATGGTGATGCAGGACCCGAAATTCTCGCTGAACCCGGTCATGACCGTGGGCGACCAGATCGCCGAGGCCTACCGCGTGCACCACAGCGCGAGCCGCCGCGAGGCGCGCGAGCGCAGCCTCGCCATGCTCGAGGCCGTGCAGATCCGCGAGCCGGCGCGCGTCTTCGATCTCTACCCCCATGAGGTCTCGGGCGGTATGGGCCAGCGCGTCATGATCGCGATGATGCTGATCGCCGAGCCGGACATCCTGATCGCCGACGAGCCGACCTCCGCCCTCGACGTGACCGTGCAGCTCCAGGTGCTGAAGATCCTCGACGACCTCGTCGTCAGCCGCGGCATGGGGCTCATCTTCATCAGCCATGACCTTCGCCTCGTGCAGTCCTTCTGCGACCGGGTGGTGGTCATGTATGGCGGCAAGGCCATGGAGACGATGCCCGCCGCCGAGCTGGCGGACCCGGCCGCCGCCTCGCGCCGGCATCCCTACACGCTCGGCCTGCTCGGCTGCCTGCCCGAGCTCGACCGGCCGAAAGACAGGCTCGCCACATTGACGCGCGATCCGGGCTGGATGCGATGAGCGAGCCCGTCGCCATCGAGGTGAGCCATCTGGATGTCCGCTTCGGGGACTCCCATGTGGTCCGCGATCTCGGCTTCTCGGTCCGGAAGGGCGAGAGCTACGGCATCGTCGGCGAGTCCGGCTCAGGCAAGTCCACGGTCCTGCGCGTGCTGGCCGGCCTCAACCGCGAATGGTCGGGCGAGATCGACATCCTGGGCGAGCGCCAACCCAAGCAGCGCGGCAAGGCCTTCCACCGCGCCGTTCAGATGGTGTTCCAGGACCCCTATGGCAGCCTGCACCCGAAGATGACCGTGGACGACGCGCTGTCGGAGCCGCTCGCCATCCACGGCATCGCGGGCGCCGATGCGCGCATCGCGCGGGCGCTGTCGGAGGTCGGCCTGCCCGCCTCCTTCCGCTTCCGCTTTCCCCACCAGCTTTCGGGCGGCCAGCGCCAGCGCGTCGCTATCGCCCGCGCCCTCGTGCTTGAGCCGACGATCCTGCTGCTCGACGAGCCGACCTCGGCCCTCGACGTCTCGATCCAGGCCGAGGTGCTCAACCTGCTGCAGGCGCTCAGGCGCGAGCGCGGCCTCACCTACATCCTCGTCAGCCACGATCTCGCGGTCGTCGCGCATATGTGCGAGCGGCTGATGGTCATGCAGCATGGCCGCGGCGTGGAGGAGATGACCCGCGCCACGCTGGCGGCCCGCAACCCCGAGACGGAGTACGCCCGGCAGCTTCTCGTCGCCAGCGTGGGCTTTCGACGCGGGGCGTGACAGGGGAGCCCGGGGGGTCGCGCCCGCCCTGCGCAGCCTGCGGTTCCCTCCGGCAGCGAAGCGCTCTATCTGTCGGCGGGGGGCCGGCTATGGCCGCGTCCCGATCCCTGCATGGCGCCTCGCGGACAGACCGGACGCGCCCAACCGAAGGACGACGCGAAATGGTCAAGGCAGTCCGCATCCACAAGCCCGGCGGCCCGGAGGCGATGGTCTACGAGGATGTCGAGGTCGGCCAGCCCGGCGAAGGCCAGCTGCTGATCCGACACACCGCCATCGGCGTCAACTTCATCGACATCTACCATCGCTCCGGCGCCTATCCGATGGCCGAGATGCCCGCAACGCTGGGCATGGAAGCGGCCGGCGTCGTCGAGGCCCTCGGGCCCGGCGTCACCGGTTTCCGCAAGGGCGAGCGCGTCGCCTACGCCTCGATTCCCAAGCCCGGCGCCTATGTCGAGCAGCGTATCGTGCCTGCTGCCAACATGGTCAAGCTGCCTGAAGGCATCTCCGACAAGGTCGGGGCCGCCATCATGCTGCAGGGCATGACCGCCCGTTACCTCCTGAAGCAGACCTACAAGGCCAAGAAGGGCGACTGGATCCTGGTCCACTCGGCGGCCGGCGGCGTCGGCCTGCTGCTCTGCCAGTGGGCGAAGCATCTGGGCTGCCATGTCATCGGCCTCGTCTCGTCGGAGGAGAAGGCCCGCCTCGCCAAGCGCAATGGCTGCGAGCACGTGCTGATCTACAGCGAGGGCGATTTCGTCGCCCGCGTGAAGGAGCTCACCGGCGGCAAGGGCGTGGCCGTGGCCTATGACGGCGTCGGCAAGGACACCTTCCTGAAGTCGCTCGACAGCCTCGCCATGCGCGGCTACCTCGTCTCCTTCGGCTCGGCATCCGGCCCGCCGGACGCGATCGCCCCCGCGGCGCTCGGCGCCAAATCGGCCTTCCTGACCCGTCCGACCCTGTTCCAGTACACCGCGACGCGGCCGGAACTCGTCGCCAATGCGCGCGACCTGTTCAAGGTCGTGCTCTCCGGCGCGGTCAAGGTGCAGAAGCCGGCGGAGTACAGGCTCAAGGACGCTACCCAGGCCCATGCCGACCTGCAGAGCCGCAAGACCACGGGCTCGGTCGTCCTCATCCCCTGATGCCGAAGGGGCGTTGCCTCCCGCCCTCGGCCGTTAACGAACCACCTCCGTCGCGTGCCTCCACCCATGGCGGGCGACGGATTTTTTTGTGCTCGATTCATGGCGAAAACTTTGTATCGCGGAACCAATGGCCGGGCATCGTGTTGCAGTGCACAGCAGCGAAGGCATCTCACGAACATTGCGGATGCGGCGACTACGTCGGTCCGCAGGCCCGGTCCTTCCCCAAGCCAAAGTATATTTTCCTTCTTCTGATTAAATCATAATCGTCACAGCGTTCTTCTTTCCTATCGAGAAGCAGATTGAGCTTTGTCGTGAATGTACGCGAAATCGAAGGAGTCGCTTGACGCAATTGAGAGAACGATATAGTTAATGTCTATATTAAAATTTGAATCATTTTCACTGCGAGATTTGAGATGCCTGCTTTGAAGCTGAAAGATGCTCGGCTCGACGATTCGCGCCATACTGCTCCCGCTACGCTTCGCCACGATGCACGACTCTGGCTCCGGGCTGACCGAGGCGGGGCCATCAGGCATGTGTTGCCCGCCGAAGCGCCCGACACCGGCTCCGACGCCGCGGCTCCCTCCGCCGAGATGCCCGACCTGCTCGGACCCGCGCGCATGCGTCTGGTGCGCGGCGCTCTGCGCTGCCGCCAGTCGGCCATGAAGCGCGGCGTCGACATTGCGGGCTCGCTGGTCGGACTGATCATTCTGTCGCCGCTGTTCGTCATGGTCGCGCTGCTGATCAAGCTCGACAGCCGGGGGCCGGTCTTCTACCGCCAGCAGCGCCACGGCGTGGACCTCAGGCGGTTCACCATGCTGAAGTTCCGCAGCATGCGCACGGCCAGCGACGCGCAGGGCTTCATCCAGGCGACCCGCAACGACGACCGCGTCACGCGGGTCGGGCGCGTTCTGCGCGCCGCCAGCATCGATGAACTGCCGCAGCTCATCAACGTGCTGATGGGCCACATGTCGCTCATCGGGCCGAGGCCGCACGCCATCGAGATGGACTTGCAGTATCTGCGCACGGTGCCGAACTATGTGGACCGCTACGCCGTGAAGCCCGGCATCACCGGGCTCGCCCAGATCAGCGGCCTGCGGGGCCCCACCGATACCTTCGAGAAGATCAATGCCCGCGTGCTGCGCGACCGCGCCTATATCGCGGGCTGGGCCTTCGGCAACGACGTCAGGATCCTCGCGCGGACGGCCTGGCACTTCCGCGGCGACAACGCCTTCTGAACCGGCGCGCGTTAGCTCCTCGTCCGTGGGCCAGACCCCCTTCAGCGCTCGCGCATGCCCTTGCGCATCGCGTCCGCCATCGGCTGCACGAGATAGGCCAGCACGGTCCGCTCGCCCGTCGCCACCACCACCTCGGCCGTCATGCCCGGCCTCAGCTGCTCGCGCACCCGCTCGGGGAAGGACGCGACCCGCACCGAGACCTTCATGTCGTAGTAGCTTGACCTTGTGGCCTCGTCGCGCAGCGCGTCCGCCCCGACCTGCACCACCTCACCGAGCGCGATCGGCGTGGTCCGCGCCTTGAAGGCGGGGAGCCTGACCTCGGCGGCCATGCCAGGCTGGACATGGATGATGTCGAGCGGCGAGACCCGCGCCGTCACGACGAGCACGTCATCTTCCGGCACGATCTCCATGATGGTCTCGCCCTGCCTGACCACGGCGCCCAGCGTGTGGATCCGGCTGCCGACGATGCGGCCGGCGCGCGGCGCCCTGATCTCGGCGCGCGCCAGGATGTTGCCCGAGACCTTCTCGCGTTCCCGCGCTTCCGAAAGCTTCTGCCGGGCTTCCGACATCCGGGCGATCGCCTCCTCGGCGAACTTGTAGCCCAGCTGGGAAATCTGCAGCCGGGCTTCGGCGATGTTTTCCGCCAGCCGCGCCTCGTCCGAGACCAGGGCCCCGATCCGTCCGGTCTGGGCAATGCTTTCGCGCTCGAGCGCGCTGAACCTGTTGCCCGCGATCGCGCCTCGCGCCACCAGCGGCTTGAGCCGCTCCATTTCCGCCTGGAAGGACAGGGCCTGGCTTTCGGCCGACTCGCGCTGGGCCGCTGCGCCGCGCTTCTGGTCCTCGAGCTGGGCGACGCGGCGCTCGAGGATGCCGATCTCGCCGGCGCGCGCGCGCTGCCGGTCGGCGAACTGGCGCTGCTGGTCCTGCATCATGCGGATGACGGAGGGATCCTGCGAGGTTGCGATCTCCGGCGGGAAGGCGATCTCCGCGCGCCTCTCGATCTCGGCCAGAAGCCGGGCCTCCTCCGCCAGGAGCCCCGCGATCTGGAGCCGAACCATGTCGGACGAGGCCTGCGCCTGCGTCGGGTCGATGCGCATGACGACCTGGCCTTCGGCGACCCTGTCCCCGTCCCGTGCGAGGATCGAACCAACGATACCGCCCTCGAAATGCTGTACGGCCTTGCGTTCGGACTCGACCGAGACCCGCCCTTCCGCCATGACCGCGGCATCGAGCTTCGCGGTCCCCGCCCAACCGGCGCACATCAGCACTGACAGCCCGATCAGCCCGAAGCCGGCCTTGATCGGGCTGCCCCAGTCGTTGCTTGGCCTCTCGGCCTCCAGGCCCTTGGCAGGGCCGATGGCTTTGAGGCCCGCAGGGGCGGCCGCATGGGGCTTTGCCTCGCCCGCAGCGGCGGGCAGGCGGCTGGCTGCGGCACGCCGCGCGGCGCCGGCGAACAGTGGGCCCTTGGGTTCAGCTGGCCGCATGGCGTGTCTCCAGGGATCGGGTTTGGGTTTGCAGGAACTGCGCTTCGCCGGTCGTGCCCTGCGGCCCGAGAATCTGCGGAAGCATCTGGGCGGTCGGGCCATAACGTACGATCTGGCCCTCGTGCATCAGCAGGATGGAATCGGTGAGGACGAGCTGTCCCGTCTTGTGCGTCACGATGACGACGGTTGTGCCGCG
>JAIXZF010000284.1 GCA_027489835.1 Hyphomicrobiales bacterium | reverse complement strand
AGCTTCTCCATCAGCCGGTCCATGCGGTGCAGCAGGATCGGCAGCACCGCCTCCTCGTTGTAGAGGGGGATGACGAAGGAATAGACGGGACGCTGGGAAGCAGCCTTGGGAGGGCGGCTGGCCGGAGGCTTTGTGCTCGACACGGGACGCGACGCTTTCAGTGTTCACTGAGACGCCGCCACTGTCGCATGGGCAAGTTAAGGGCGAGTTGAGGCGGGCGGGGGCCCGCCTCGCGGTGCAACGTCATGCTCAGGCAAAAAGGCGCGCAAGGCTGCTGACGTTGGAACTGCCGTGCCCGGCCGCTTGGGCAGCGCGAAAGCTCGCGCGCACCGCGTCGATGGTGGGCATCGAGGCGCCAGCCGCCCCGGCCGCCGCCAGAGCATAGCCAAGATCCTTCTCGATCAGGTCGATCGTGAACAGCGGCGTGGCATCCTTCGCCGCCATCATCCGGGCCGCCGCCGCGATCGGTGGCGCGACGATCGGGAAATTGGCCAGAAGTTCCGCCGTCCGGTTGGCCTCGAAGCCCTGTCGGCCGAGCGAGCCGAGAAGTTCCGCGACGCTGGCGAGCTGCGCGGCGAAAAGCGCGTTGATCGCGAGCTTCAGGACAGCACCCTGGCCGGCATCGCCGATATGGAGGACCTTTGCTGACATCGCGTCCAGCACCGGACGGGCGTGCTCCAGAGTGGCGGCGGCGCCGCCGACCATGAAGACGAGCTGGCCCGCCTCCGCCTGCGGGCGCGAACCCGCCACCGGCGCATCGAGAAGCTCCGCGCCCCTCTTCGCCACTGCAACGGACAGCTCGCGGATCCAGCCCGCCGTGACCGTCGAGCTTTCGATGGCGATGGCGCCTGCCTTGAGACCGCCGAGCGCACCGGAGGCGCCGTCCAGCCAGATGCTGCGGGCAGCTCCGTCATCGGTGACCATCGAGATCACGACATCCCGGTCCATTGCGGCAGCGCGCGGCGAGCCGGCTACTGTGGCGCCGAGATCGGCTAGGGGACGTGCCTTGTCGGAGCCGCGGTTCCAAACCGCCACGTCGAAGCCAGCCTTAAGCAGGTTGGCGGCCATGCGCGAACCCATCGCGCCAAGGCCGAGCAGAGCGATCGTCATCATGTCGTTCACGCCTTTTCGGGAAGGAAAGCGGACCGGCCGGCTTGGCCGATCCACGGTTGAGGTCAGGCCGACTTGCGGGCGCGGGAGGCCGGAGTGACCCAGCGCAGGCTCGGGTCGGCCATGAAGCCCTCAAGCGGGGTGTGGGTGATGTGGTTGGTGTAGTTGGAGATCGTCTTGGTGGCGACGATGGTCACGACCTCCAGCACCTGCGCGCGGGTGAAGCCGGCAGCCAGGAAGGCATCCACCGCGGCGTCGCCGACCAAGCCGCGCTCGCGCAAAACCGCCTCGGTGAAGACGCGGAGCCCCTCGAGCCGCACATCGACGATGGGA
This sequence comes from Hyphomicrobiales bacterium, assembly GCA_027489835.1. Taxonomy (GTDB): domain Bacteria; phylum Pseudomonadota; class Alphaproteobacteria; order Rhizobiales; family Beijerinckiaceae; genus Allobosea. The sequence goes on along the minus strand of JAIXZF010000284.1, from coordinate 1,579 downwards.
TGGCCTTCGAGAAGGGCCTGGACGACGTCCTCAGCCATGCCGACCTTGCGCGAGAGGAATGTATGGCCAGAAGTGCAGTATTCGCAGCTGTCGAAGACATTGAAGGCCTGGAAAGCGACCTGCTGCTCCACGGGCGAAATCGGGCCGGTGCTGACGAGGCCGAACAGCGTGTCGTAGGCCGTCAGCGCCACCGGGCTCTCGGCGAGCATGCCGTGCAGCTGGGGCACGAAGCCCCAGGGGCCTTGACCTCGGCGAGCCTCGCCCTGGAGCCTTCGGGAGCGTTGGTGAGCGTGTGGATGGTGAAAGTGGTCATCGCAATCTCCTGCTTGGTGCGGGCGGCATTCCGTCGTCGTGTTGAGGAGACGTTTATTGCTGCGCGTTTTTGGGAAAAATGGTTGTATAGGCGTCAAGGTCGTGCACACTCTGCACGAATGGAAATCAGCGCTCTGCGCCTATTTGTCGAAGTGGCCCGGAAGGGCAGCTTTGCCGCCGTCGCGAAGGATCGGAACGTCGATCCGTCCTCCATCTCACGCGCCATCGCCGATCTGGAGACCGAGCTCGCGATGCGCCTGTTCCAGCGCACGACACGGCGGATGACGCTGACGGAAGCCGGCGATCTCTATCTCGCCCGCGTCGAGCCGCTGCTGGACGAATTGGCGAGAGCGCTCGAAGCGGCCGGGCAGATCGCGGGCGAGCCGCGCGGGCTGCTGCGCATCACGGCGTCCGTCACCTTCGGCCAGGTCAGGATCGTGCCGCTGCTGGCGGCCTTCAGGGCCCGCCATCCGCTGCTCAAGGTCGAGGGCGTGTTCACCGATGCCAACATCGATCTGGTCAGCGAACGGATCGATCTCGCCGTCAGGCTGGCGCCGATGATCGAGGGCGATCTGGTCGCGGCCAAGCTGATGGACACCGCCTATCGCGTCGTGGCGAGCCCGGCTTATCTCGCTGCCGCGCCGCCGCTGGAGCGGCCAGCAGACTTATCCCGACATCGCTGCCTGCTGTTCAATCTGAGGGCCTACAGGACGCGCTGGCTGTTTCGCACACCGGGCGGAGCGGTCGAGGAGGTCGGGATCGATGGCGACATCACTCTGTCGCCGGCAGGCTCGCTGCTGAACGCCGCGTTGGCGGGTCTAGGCCCGGCCCTCTTGCCGAACTGGCTGGTGGACGAGGCGATCGGCCGGCGCGAGTTGATCGACCTGTTCCCCCGCCATCAAGCCACGGCTACCACCTTCGACACCGCCGCCTGGCTGGTCTATCCCTCGCGCGCCTATCTGCCCGGCAAGGTACGGGCGATGATCGATTTCCTGCGCGAGACGGTGAGGTGAGATAGCGCTGATCCGCCATGCCGAGCGGGGCCTCTTCCGGCCCTCGCTTGCGCTCGGGCGTTCGGCTGCTTCGAGAGGTCCACTGGACCTCTCGATCGGCTAAGCCGACCGCATCCTCACCCCCTGGTGTCCTTGGCGATGGGTTCGACGTAGCTCAGGCCCATGTCCCAGGGGAAATAGATCCAGGTGTCCTGGCTCACCTCGGTGATGAAGGTGTCGACCAGCGGGCGGCCCTCGGGCTTGGCGTAAACGGT
>JAIXZF010000465.1 GCA_027489835.1 Hyphomicrobiales bacterium | reverse complement strand
GCGAAGGCTCGCAGGCGGCAGCGCACCCAGGAGGATGGCGCTGTAGTTCATCAGCCGGTAGCTCCACGCGAACTTGAAGAAGGCATAGGCGAAGATCACCGCCAGCCCGATCACCTTGATTTCCCACACGAAGCGGCTGGGCGCGCCGGCGAAGGGCAGGTCGGCGGTGATCTGCATGATCTTCTCGGTTGCGCCAAGCAGCGTCACGGTGCCGCCGACCGCGATCAGCGAGGTCGAGGCGAAGAAGGCAGTGCCGTTCTGCAGCCCGTTCATCACCTGCGTGTCGATGATGCGGTTGTCGCGCGCCAAAGCCTGCTCGAACCAGCGCCGCCGCCGTTCGTTCATGCGCGCATTGAGGCTGCGTTCGCGATGCGGGCCACGCTCGACCGCGACATGGTAGCCGACCCAGGCCGCGATGAAGCCGACGATCGCCGCAATATCCACCGCCTCGAAACCGCCCAACCGACCCTCCTTGCCACGACCGGCCGGAGCCAAACCCGGCCATTGACCTTGCCATCCGCGCCCGGCACTGTCCGCGCCGCACGAGGAAGACCATCCATGCCCCAGACGATTGTCAAAGGCTACAAGGCGCTGCTGGCCGAAGCCGAGGCCGAGATCGTGACGCTGCCCGTCGCCGAGGCGGCTGCGCTCGTCGGCGACCCCGGAGTCGTCTTCGTCGACCTGCGCGATCCGCGCGAACTGGAGCGCGAGGGCAAGCTGCCCGGTGCCTTCCATTGCCCGCGCGGCATGCTGGAATTCTGGATCGATCCCGAAAGCCCTTACGCCAAGCCGGTGTTCCAGGAGGACAAGCGCTTCGTGTTCTTCTGCGCCGGCGGCTGGCGCTCGGCGCTGGCAGCGAAGACGGCGCAGGATATGGGCCTCAAGCCCGTGGCGCACATCGCCGGCGGCTTCGGCGCGTGGAAGACGGCCGGCGCGCCCATCGAGCCGCCCGCCCCTCCTCCGGCGAAGGCATGACGTCCGCGCTCCGCGTCCCCGCAAAAGGGCCCCGCGCATGACCTGGTTCCTCACCGGCACGGCGGTGACGCTCTGGCTGTTCCGCAAGTTCATCCTGCGCCAGCTGTCGCCCTACCTGCCGGACCGCACGACGCGTCACCGCGTCCTCACCTTCATCATCATCGCCTTCGGCATCACCGCCGCCGTGCGGCTGGTTGCGCGCTTCGTCACCGGCTGAGCGCGGTCACGCCGTCGCCAGCACGACGAAGCCGCCCTGCCCGTCCCGAAGGTCGAGCAGCGCGCCGGGACCCTCCCTCACGTCGAGCGCATCGACCCGCGCCATGGGCGGGCCGGAGCGGCAGGCCTCGAGCATCTCGTCGACAGCATCTGCCTCGCCAGCGAAAACGGCCTCGACCGTGCCGTCACGCCGGTTGCGCGCCCAGCCTTCGAGACCGAGCGCCTCGGCCCGCGCCGCGCACCACATGCGGTAACCGACGCCCTGCACCAGCCCCCGCGCCACGAGGTGGACGACCTTCAAGGCTTCCAGCTCCAGGCATCGGATGCGCGCTTGGGCGAGCCGGCCGTGCTCGTCGGAGCGGCGGCGCGCGGCGTCACGCCATGCACTTTCGGCGGCGGCACGGCGGCCGCTTCCGGCCTGGGCCCCGAGCGGAGAAAGCGTGTCATCTCCTGCCGGTAAGGCGCTGGCAGATTCCAGCTTTCGGCGCTGGCGAGCACGCTTTCGAGATAGCCGGGGCGCGGCACGCCGACCTCGCCGCTCGCGCCGACATAGACGAGCGCGCGGCGCGGCCCGGCCAGCCCGATCACGCTCTGGTTGATCTTGGCATAGAGGCCGCGGTCGACCTCCTCGAACTTGTCGAGCGCCCGCACATCCGACAGCGCCAGATCCCACAGCACGCCATGCACCTCGCGGCGCGGATCGCGCAGCACCGAGGCATAGCCGTCGCGCGTGATGACGAAGCGGTGGCGCGGCAGGCGCGCGAGGCCCAGCGGCTTCGACCCGGGGCAGCGCGCGGCCATCGCGGCGACGTCCATGTTGGCGCCATAGGCGAAGTAGAGCGGCATGGCGGGCTCGAGGCTGGTTGCGGTTACAGCGACGTAAGGTGCGGTTGAAGCCGCATGATGGCGAGGCGAAGGCCGCGTGTCAGGCGAATTCCATGATGACGGCATCCACCGCGAGACTGTCGCCCTCGCTGGCGTTGACCTTGGCGATGGTCACGTCGCGCTCGGCGCGCAGCACGTTCTCCATCTTCATCGCCTCGACGATGGCCAGCATCTCGCCCGCCTTGACCTCCTGCCCGGCCTTGACGGCAATGGCCTTGACCAGCCCCGGCATTGGGCACAGCAGGGTCCGCGAGGTGTCGGCGCCCTTCTTCGCGGGCATCAGCGCCATCAGCGCCGCCTCGCGCGGCGTGTAGACCCGCGCCGCGGCCTGCGCCCCGCCATGGGAGATCAGGACGCCGTTGGCGATCGGCCGGAGCTGCATGGCGAACAGGTCGCCGTCGATGCGCCCGCGCCAGACGGGTTGCCCGGGCCGCCAGTCGGACGCGACGGTGATCGAGGTCCCGTCGTCATGGTCGATGCGGACGGCATCGAGCCCGCCGGTGACGGTCGCCTCGATCCGCCTTTCACCGATGGCAACGACGCGCGAGGCCTCGAAGGTCACGGAGCGCCAGCCCTCCATCTGGTCAGAGATGGCGCGCTTGCGAAGGTTCTGCACATGATCGACCGCGAACGCGGCAGCGGCCATGCGCAGCGCCAGCGCCCCTTCTGGCGGCTTGAGCGTGAAGCCTTCCGGGAACTCCTCGGCGATGTAGCCGGTCGACAGCCGGCCCTCGCGCCAGCGGTCCTGCCCCATCATGGTGGCGAGGAACGGGATGTTGTGGCGGATGCCGTCGATGGCGAAGGCGTCGAGCGCCCGGGCCTGCGCCTCGATGGCTTCCACGCGCGAGGGCGCCCAACTCACCAGCTTGGCGATCATGGGATCATAGTGGATCGAGATCTCGCCGCCCTCGTAGACGCCCGTGTCGTTGCGCAGCGTCGCGGCCCCGTCCTGCCCTTCCGGCGGAGGGCGATAAATCGTGAGCCGCCCCGTCGAGGGCAGGAAGCCGCGGGTCGGATCCTCGGCATAGATGCGGCTCTCCACCGCCCAGCCGTTCAGCTTCACGTCGGCCTGCGTCAGCGCCAGCTTCTCGCCATAGGCGACGCGGATCATCTGCTCGACGAGGTCGACGCCGGTGATCATTTCCGTGACGGGATGTTCGACCTGCAGGCGCGTGTTCATCTCGAGGAAGAAGAAGCTGCGGTCCTGCCCGGCCACGAACTCCACGGTGCCGGCGCTGTCGTAGTTGACCGCTCTGGCCAGAGCGACAGCCTGCTCGCCCATCTTGCGCCGCGTGGCCTCGTCCAGCAGCGGCGACGGCGCTTCCTCGATGACCTTCTGGTTGCGCCGCTGGACGGAGCATTCGCGCTCACCCAGATGGATCACGTTGCCATGCTTGTCGCCGAGCACCTGGATTTCGATGTGGCGCGGGTTGACGATGAACTTCTCGACGAACATGCGGTCGTCGCCGAAGGACGACATCGCCTCCGACTTCGAGCGTTCGAAGCCTTCCTTCACCTCCGAAGCCGACCAGGCAATGCGCATGCCCTTGCCGCCGCCGCCGGCCGAGGCCTTGAGCATGACGGGATAGCCGATCTCGTCGGCGATGCGCGTCGCATGCGCCGCGTCCTCGATCACGCCGAGATAGCCCGGCACGGTCGAGACGCCGGCCTTCGCCGCCGCCTTCTTGGACTCGATCTTGTCGCCCATGGCCGCGATCGCGCCGGGATTGGGCCCGATGAAGGCGATGCCCGCTTCCTTCAGCGCCAGAGCGAAGGCCTCGCGCTCCGAGAGGAAGCCATAGCCCGGATGCACGGCTTCGGCCCCTGTCGCCTTGCAGGCGGCGATGATCCTGTCGATGACGAGGTAGCTTTCGGAGGCGGGAGCGGGCCCGATGTGGACCGCCTCGTCCGCCATCTCGACGTGCAGCGCGTCCTTGTCCGCGTCCGAGAACACCGCCACCGTCGCGATGCCCATCCGCCGCGCCGTCTTGATCACGCGGCACGCGATTTCGCCGCGGTTGGCGATGAGGATCTTGGTGAACATGCGCTCCGCCCCGAGCTGTCTTTATGATTGTGACCGCCGGGGTTTAGGACACGGGCTCGCGCCCGTCCACTTCTCCAAAAGTGTTGCCGTCGCGCCGTCCGCGGCCGTCAGGATGCGAGGAGCGCGTAGTCGCTGCGCGACTTGTCCTGCCGTGCCTTCAGCCCGGCCTTGCCCATGGCGAAGGTGATCAGGGCTTCGTCGCAACGCTCGGCCTCGCGGACGACCTCGAAGGCGATGCGCATGGCGTTCGGCGTGGCTCCGTCACCGATCGACAGCGTGGTGATCAGCCACTGCGCGAGCTCGCGGCTGACGATGCCCGTCGGCCGGCTGGTCCACACCACATAGTCGACCGTGGTGGCGACGAGGAATTCGGCCCAGTTGGCGGAAGATGTCTCGACCGTGCGGTCGAGCGCGACGAGGACATCGATGACTTCGTTGGACATCGCGCCGTCCGGAAGAATGTCGCGGGCCAGGAATTGAACGTCGGCGTCGCTGATCACACGCGTTTCCAGAACATGATCGACAAAACTGCGAAGATTAACGGCAATCATCTGATGACTCCTTGCGACGATTTATTATGTCGCTTGCTCCTGTTCGTGATCGGACATTGCTCTGCGGGAAGTGGTTAAGTGGTTAATCGGCCAATCGGAACTTTTATTCACCTTAAATACAGGTGCAGAGACATGGTTTCACGTTCGTGATTTAAACGATGACTTAACCTTGCATCGACGCAAGCGCCTTCTTTCAAGCCTTTCCTTTGATGCAAGCCGGGGCCATCTCGCAGCGGACGGTGGCTCGGGCCACCCCTTGACAGGAGATCAGACAATGAAAGGCATCCACCACGTCACGGCCATCGCCAGCGACGCCGCGCGCAACCTCGCCTTCTACCGCGACATCCTTGGCCTGCGGCTCGTCAAGAAGACCGTGAACTTCGACGATCCCGGCACCTATCACCTCTACTTCGGCGACAGTTCGGGCAGCCCCGGCACCATCATGACGTTCTTTCCGCATGAAGGCGCAGGGCCGGGCCGCGTCGGCGTCGGCCAGGTCGGCGAGACCGTGTTCGCGGTGCCGGAGGCCAGCATCGGCTACTGGACGGAGCGCTTCATCGCCCATGGCGTCGTGTTCGAGACGCCGGAAAGGCGCTTCGGCGAGACCATGCTGCCCTTCCGTGATGCCGACGGCACGCGGCTGGCTCTGGTCGCGCTGGCCTCCGCCGGCCGCCTCGATGCCTGGCACGGCGGCTCCGTTCCGGCCGGGCATGCGATCCGCGGCATTCGCAGCGTGACGCTCTGGGTCGCGGCCGGAGACCGCACCGGAGCGGTGCTGGCGGGCGCGCTGGGCATGCGGGAGAGCGCTCGCGAAGGCGCCTACATCCGCCATGTCGCCGGCGCAGACGATGCGGCGCCCGTCATCGGCGGGGCCGTCGACCTGCGCGTCGTGGGCGATTTCCTGCCCGGCCGCATGGGCGCCGGCTCGGTGCACCACGTCGCCTTTCGGGCGGAAAGCGACGCGGCTCAGGCGGCAATGGGCGAGGCGCTTCGCAGCGGGTTCGGCATCCAGGCCACGGAACAGAAGGACAGGAACTACTTCCGGTCGATCTACTTCCGCGAGCCATCCGGAGCGATCTTCGAGATCGCGACGGACGCTCCCGGCTTCGCCGCGGACGAACCCGCGGAGACGCTCGGCGAGGAGTTGAAGCTGCCGGCCTGGCTCGAGCCGAAGCGCGATGCGATCAGCCGCGCCCTGCCCACGCTCGAGCGCGCCGCCTGAACCTGAGCGCAGGAACCACCCAAGCAGATCGAGCCCGGCCCACGCGGCCGGGCTCGGACACTTGCGTGGGTCACCTTCGAACCACACGAACCAGAAACACCGTTGCATACGAATGCAAAGCCGCGATGATGCGACGATCACGGGATATGGGCCATGACGACATTCCACGACTTCCACATCCATCACGAGCCCGGTGACGCCGACGCGACGCCGCTTCTCCTGCTGCACGGCACGGGTGGCGACGAGCGCGACCTCATCGCCTTCGGCCGCGCCGTCGCGCCTCGAAGCCCCCTGCTCGGCCTGCGCGGGCGCCGCACGGAAGGGCCGGTCACCCGCTGGTTCAGGCGCCATGGCGAGGGCGTGTTCGATTTGCCCGACCTAGAAGCACGGCAAGCGGAGTTGTTGTCCGCCATCGAGGCCGCTCCGGCCGCGTTCGGCTTCGCCCGCCCGCCCGTCGCCATCGGCTATTCGAACGGCGCGAACATAACCACAGCGATGCTGATGCGCGGCGGAGCCCGGGCGCTGTCGGGCGCGGTGCTGATGCGTTCGATGGCGGGGCTGGAGCCTCGGCCCG
>JAIXZF010000277.1 GCA_027489835.1 Hyphomicrobiales bacterium | reverse complement strand
CCCAGCGCTCGCGGCTCATGCCCTGCCGGCCGACGACCTGGAAGGAATGGCAGCCGATGCAGTAGCCGAAGGTGTCCTCCCGGCCGGGATGGTCGGGAAGCGCGTCGGGCGTCTCGGCATGGGCAAGGCCGGCGCCCAGCATGAGCGCCAGCAAGGTCGCAGCCAACCTCATCCGACGAGCACCGCGACGCGGTGAGACGGATTGGCGCCGTAGCCCTGCGGGTTCCAGTTGCCGGCCACATGCGGCTGGAACCTGCCGGCGCTGTCGCGCGCCCTCACCCAGAGCTCGTAATAGCCATCGGTCGGCAGCGAGACCTTGCCGGTCCAGCGCGCCCAGTCATAGCGGTTGCGCCGCTCGGCAAGCTGCATGCGCTTCCATGTCTGGCCGAAATCGACCGAGACGTCGACGCGCGTCGGGTGCTGCTCGCCGCCCCAAGCCGCGCCCCTCACCGCGACCTCGCGGGTGCCGGCCGGCAGCCGCGCGCCATTGGCCGGCGCGGAGATGATCGAGCGCGTCGGCATCGAAGTCATGTCGGCGAAGTTGGTGCGGCCATCGGCATTCGAGCCGGGGATGATCGGCACGGTGGGCGTGCGGTAGGAGGTGCCGCCCATGCCGGCGCCGTCATGCGGGTCCTTGCGCACCAGGATGCGCGTCAACCACTTGGACGAGAGCGAGCCCGGCCAGCCCGGCACGACGAGGCGAACCGGGCCGCCATGGATATGCGGCAGCGGCTCGCCGTTCATGGCCCAGACGATGAGGGTGTGCCTGTCCAGCGCCTTCTCGATGGGCATGCCGCGCGAGATGGCCTGCCGCGCCGGGTCGCCCGACAGATGCGGGTCCGCGCCGAAGTGTCCGGTGAACTTCGCATCAGGCTTGAGGCCTGCGGCGCGCAGCACGTCGACGAGGCGCGCGCCCGTCCATTCCGCGCAGCCCGCCCCGCCATTGGTCCACTGGTTGCCACGGCCCGGCGGCGAGAAGAAGGAGCGGCCGTTACCGCCGCACTCCATCACCATGCGCAGCGTCTCGGGCTTGAAGCGGCTCTTGAGCTCGCCGAGCGTCAGCTTCAGCGGCTTGTCGACCTCGCCGTCGACCATGAGGGACCAGGCATCGCCCTGCTTGCGGTCCTCGGGCACCTGCCCGTTGTTGCGGATGAAGAAGCGTCCGATCGGCGTCGTGGCGTCATCCATCAGGCTTTCGGGCGTCTCGGCCACGAGCGGCCGGTCGCCGAGCACGACGAGGCCCTTGTCCTTGCCGGGATAGTCGAGGAATTGCGGTCCCTTCGGCGCGGCCGGGGCGGGAGCAGAGGCAGGAGCGGGAGCCGGGGCCGGGGCCGGCGCGCCCTGCGCCAGCGCCGCTGGCACGAGGCCGGCCGGCATGCTGGCGCTGAACGGAATGGCCATGCCCGTGGCCGCGCCCATGGCGGCGAGGCCCGCCCCGCCGAGGAAGCCGCGCCGTGAGGCGTCGACCTCGCGCCCGAAGACGACGGCATCGCCCCGCTCGGCGTCGTCGGCATAAATCTCGTCAAGACTGCGTTCGCGCTTGGTCATCGTATCCTCCCTGGCGGCATGGTTCGCCCATGCTCTGGAGGCCACGCTAGCGCGCGAGGGCGGGATTTGTCACGCGCGATGGGGCCAGGCAGGACTGCGCCTGAAGCGCGACGCCTCAATCCATCTTCAAGGCAGCGATGAACGCTTCCTGCGGGATGTCCACTTTCCCAAACTGGCGCATCTTCTTCTTGCCCTCCTTCTGCTTCTCCAGAAGCTTGCGCTTCCGGGTGATGTCGCCGCCATAGCATTTGGCGGTGACGTCCTTGCGCAGGGCGCGGATGGTCTCGCGGGCGATGATCTTGCCGCCGAGGGCGGCCTGGATCGGGATCTGGAACATGTGCTGCGGGATGAGCTCGCGCAGCTTCTCGCACATCACCCGGCCGCGCGCGTCGGCGCGGCTGCGGTGCACCAGCATCGAGAGCGCGTCCACCGGCTCGGCATTGACGAGGATCGACATCTTCACGAGGTCGCCCTCCTTGTATTCGGTGATGGCGTAGTCGAACGAGGCGTAGCCCTTCGAGACCGATTTCAACCGGTCGTAGAAATCGAACACCACCTCGTTGAGCGGCAGGTCGTAGACCACCTTGGCGCGGGAGCCGACATAGCCGAGGTCGATCTGGATGCCGCGGCGGTCCTGGCAGAGCTTGAGCACCGAGCCGAGATATTCGTCGGGCGTCAGGATCGTGGCGCGGATCCACGGCTCCTCGATGGCCTCGATCTTCATCACGTCCGGCATGTCGGCCGGGTTGTGCAGCTCGATCACTTCGCCGTCCGTCTGCAGGATGCGGTAGACCACCGAGGGCGCGGTGGCGATCAGGTCGAGGTTGAACTCGCGGCTGAGCCGCTCCTGCACGATCTCGAGGTGCAGCAGGCCCAGGAAGCCGCAGCGGAAGCCGAAGCCGAGCGCGGCGCTCGTCTCCATCTCATAGGAGAAGCTGGCGTCGTTGAGGCGCAGCTTGCCGAGTGCGCCGCGCAGCTCGTCGAACTCGGCCGCGTCGACCGGGAAGAGGCCGCAGAACACCACGGGCTGCACCGGCTTGAAGCCAGGCAGCGGCTCGGCCGTGGGCTTCCTGTCATCGGTGATGGTGTCGCCCACGCGGGTGTCGGCCACCTCCTTGATGGACGCCGTGATGACGCCGACCTCGCCGGGGCCGAGGCTTTCGACTGTGACGAGCTTGGGCGTGAGGTAGCCGACGCGCTCGACGTCGTAGACCGCGCCGGCGCGCATCATCTTGACGCGCTGGCCCTTGCGGAGCGTGCCGTCGATGATGCGGACGAGCACGACCACGCCGAGATAGTTGTCGTACCAGCTATCGACCAGCATGGCCTTCAGCGTGGCGTCCGGGTCGCCCTTCGGCGCGGGCAGGCGGGTGACGATGGCTTCGAGCACCGCCTCGATGTTGAGGCCGGTCTTGGCCGAGATCGGCACGGCCTGCGAGGCATCGAGGCCGATCACCTCCTCGATCTGCTCCTTGACGCGCTCGGGCTCGGCGGCCGGCAGGTCGACCTTGTTGAGGACCGGCACGATCTCGTGGTTGGCGTCGAGCGCCTGATAGACGTTGGCGAGGGTCTGCGCCTCGACGCCCTGGCTGGCGTCCACCACCAGCAGCGAGCCTTCGCAGGCCGCGAGCGAGCGCGAGACCTCGTAAGCGAAGTCGACATGGCCGGGCGTGTCCATGAGGTTCAGGATGTAGGTCTTGCCATCATGCGCCTTATAATGGAGGCGCACCGTCTGGGCCTTGATGGTAATGCCGCGCTCGCGCTCGATGTCCATGGAATCGAGGACCTGCTCGGTCATCTCGCGGGCGGAAAGCCCGCCGGTGAGCTGGATCAGCCGGTCCGCCAGGGTCGACTTGCCGTGGTCGAT
>JAIXZF010000347.1 GCA_027489835.1 Hyphomicrobiales bacterium | reverse complement strand
CCGGCGGACTGCGCGGAGGTGGCGGACGCCAACCGCGACCTGATCGTCGGCATCAAGGTCAGGGTCGGCCGCAACTCGTCCGGCGATCAGGGCATCGCGCCGCTCGACATGGCGCTGCAGGTGGCCGAGCAGGTCGGCATGCCGCTGATGGCGCATATCGACCATCCCCCGCCATCCTATGAGGACGTGGTGGACCGGCTCAGGCCGGGCGACGTGATCACCCACTGCTTCCGGCCGTTCCCCAATGCGCCGTGCACCGGGCAGGGCACGGTCAAGCAGGCCGTGCTGAACGCGCGCAAGCGTGGCGTCCTGTTCGATGTGGGTCATGGCGGCGGCTCGTTCGCGTTCAAGACGGCGCGCGCCATGCTGGCCAACGGCTTCGAGCCCGATACGATCTCGTCGGACGTGCACACGCTGTGCATCGACGGCCCTGCCTTCGATCAGGTGACCACGATGTCGAAGTTCCTGTGCATGGGCATGAGCCTGAACGACGTGATCAAGTGCTCGACGCTGAACGCCGGCATCGCTCTCCAGCGCATGGAATACGGCTCGCTCAAGCCCGGCTCGCTGGGCGACGCCACCGTCCTGTCGGTGAAGGAAGGGCGCTTCGACTATGTCGACGTGGTGGGCGAGCACCTGATCGGCGACCGCCGCATCGTGTCTGAAGGCGTCGTGCTGAAGGGCGCCTGGTGGCATCCCAGGCGCTCGTCGAAATTCCGCAAGCTGAACTGAAGGAAGCCGCCATGAGCGCCGAAGACAAGTTGAAGGCCCTGGGCCTCACGCTGCCGCAGATGCCTTCGCCGATCGCAAATTATGTGCGCTTCAAGCGCGTGGGCGATGTCGTCTACCTGTCCGGGCAGGGGCCGCGGAAGCCGGATGGCTCGAACCATACCGGCAAGGTCGGCCGCGATGTCGGCTGGGAAGAGGCCTACGAGCACGCCAAGCTGACGGGCCTCGGGCTCCTCGCCGCCATGCAGGAAGCCGCCGGCTCGATCGACAAGGTCGAGGTGGTCAAGGTTCTAGGCATGGTCAACGCCGTGCCGGACTTCGCCGATCATCCGAAAGTCATCAATGGCTGCTCGGATCTGTTCGTGGCCGTGCTCGGCGACAATGGCCGGCATGCCCGCTCGGCGGTCGGCATGGGGTCACTGCCCAACAACATCACGGTCGAGATCGAGGCGATCATCCGCGTGCTGTGAGCGGGACCGGGCCCGCCTCGCGGCGGACCCGGTCTTTTCTGCGCTCAGACCTTCTCGATGTTCCAGAAGGGCAGGAGCTCGGGGATGGTGATGACCCCGCGCACATTGGCGCGGTAGGCAGCCGGCTGGACCCACTGGCCGAGATAAACGTGCGGCACGAAGTTCCAGGCGTTATCCTGAAGCCTGCGCGCCACGGCCACCCGCGCTTCGGGCGTGGGCGCTGCTGCCCACTCGTTCCGCATCCGCTCGTGAGCCTCGTCCGACGGCCAGCCGAACCAGCCGCGCTCGCCGGTGGCCGCATGGCCTGCCAGCGCCACCGGGTTGCCGAAGCTCGAGCCGGTCGCCCAGGTGATGAACACATTCCAGCCGCCGGCATCCGGTGCGCCGCGATTGGAGCGCCGCTGCACCACGCCGCCCCAGTCGGATGCCGCGAGCTGCGCATTGGCGCCGATCTGCCTCAGCGCCTGCGCGATGAGCTGCGCCGAGTTGTTCATGAACGGGATGCTGGTGGCCTGCAGGATCACGATCGGCCGGCCGTCATAGCCCGATTCCTGGAGCAACTGCCGCGCCTTGGCGAGGTTGGGCGCGCCCTTGAACCAGTCGGTGTTGGTGTCGTTCTCCATCGGCGTGCCGCATCCGAACAGCGAGCCGCAGGTGCGGGCGTATTTCGGATTGGCGAAGGTCGCCTGCATGAACTGGCGCTGGTCGATGAGGTTCAGCATCGCCTGCCGGGCCTTCACGTTGTTGAAGGGCGGGTGCAGGAAGTTGAGCCGCATCCAGCCGACATTGCCCGTCTGGTTCAGCACTTCGAGCTTGAGGTCGCGATTGGTCTCGAGCTGGTCGAGCAGGTCGAAGGGCGGGCTTTCGAGGAAGTCGATCTCGCCGGATTGCAGCGCCGCGACCGCCGTCTGCTCGTCGCGGATGTTGTCGATCACCACGCGGTCGAGCTTGACGACCTTGCCGCCGGCCGAACCGGAGACGGGCTCGCTGCGCGGCACATAGTCGGCCCTGCGGTCATAGACATATTGCGCGCCCTGCTTGGACGCGTCGCGGTTCATCGTGAAGGGGCCCGAGCCGATATACTCGGTGACCTGCTGCATCGGGTCGGTCTCGGCCTCTTTCTTGCGCATGACGTAGCAGATGTTGGTGCCGAGCTTGCCGAGCGCGTCGTAGACCATGCCGTAGGGCTCGCGCAGCACGATGCGGAAGGTCTTGTCGTCGACCACCGGCGTATCGGTCACGCGGGCGAACAGGTGCTGGCCGAACCCGTCGCGCGCCGCCCAGCGGCGGACTGAGGCCACGCAGTCGGCGGCCGTGACTGCGCTGCCGTCGGAGAACTTCAGGCCGTCGCGCAGCTCGAAGGTGTAAGTCTTCTGATCGTCGGAAACACCATGCTTTCCAACCATTTGCGGCTTGGCGACCATGTCCTTGTCGGCGCTGAACAGCGTGTCGTAGATCATGCCGCCGTGGTAGGATGTGACGTTTGCGGTCGTCCAGATCGGGTCGAACGAGCCGATGTCGCCGTGGATCACCGCCCGAAGCGTGCGGGCCCGGGTCGGCGCTGTCTGCGCCTTGACGATCCCGGGCGCGCCAGCCAGCGCGGCTGCGGCAAGGCCGCCTTTCATCACATTGCGTCTTGTGGTCATGATGCTTTTCCTTCCCCTGTGTCGGGCCGTCCGGCATCGGAAGACGGCCTCCGGAGCCGATTACCTACCCAAAGCGGCCGGAACGCAAGCGCAGCCCGCGCATGGGCTGACGGAGGTGGAGGATGGACGATCACGCCGAGCGACCGAACCGGATCCCCTGGCCGCCGATCCTGTTCGCATCGGCGCTGCTGGGCAGCGTGGGCCTGGGCTTGCTCGCGCCGATCGGCCGGGCGCCGGGCGGCGCCGCTGCCGCCATCGCTGGCGTGGCGCTGATGATCGGCGGGGCCGCGCTGATGGCGTGGAGCTTCGCCTCATTCCGCCATGCGCGCACGACGATCCTGCCGCATCGCGGTGCGGATGCGTTGATCACGCAGGGACCGTTCGCCTGGTCGCGCAACCCGATCTATCTCGCGGAAGCGCTGATGCTGGCAGGGCTCGGCCTGGCAGGCCCGGAAGCCTGGCCGCTGGTGCTCGCGCCGGTGTTCATGGCCGCGGTCTGGCACCTCGCGATCAGCCGTGAGGAGGCGCATCTTGCCGCGCGGTTCGGACAGGCTTGGGAAGCGTACCGGGCGCGCGTCAGGCGCTGGCTATGAGTCTTCGCGTCAATCGTCCTTGCCGATGCTGCCCGTCACATCGAGATTGCGCGGCGGCCTGATCGGCGTCATGCGTGGGGAGGGCGGAGGCATGGGCGCAGGCCTGACATCCACTGGCCCTGCGACCGTGCGGCCGGGCTGGGTCTTCGGGCCCGGCACGGGGTCGACCGGCCTGGGCTGCGCCACGCGCGTGTT
>JAIXZF010000349.1 GCA_027489835.1 Hyphomicrobiales bacterium | reverse complement strand
CATGCCGGCCGCGACGCGCAGGGCCTGCGTCGGCTCGTCGTAGACGAGGAAGCCCGCCTCGCGCAGCCGCGCCTTGGAGTCCGGCGTCGTGAAGGTCGAGACGATGAAGACCGTCTCCGGATAGCGCTGCCGCATCGCCGTCAGCGGCGGGATCAACTGGTCCATGATCCCTTTGTTGCGTCCCATGTGGACGAGGAAGGAGATGACGATGTCGTAGCGTCCGCCCTCCATCATCAGGTCATGGATGCGCGACATGAGGCTCATGTCGTTCACGACCTGCGCGGTGGTGTCGACCGGGTTCGTCGCGTTGGCGAAGGGAACGAGGGCCAGGATTTGCTTCTGCGTCTCCTCGGGCAGAGAAGGCATCGCGAGCCCCATCTCCTGCGACTGGTCGGCCAGCATGACGCCGACGCCGCCAGACGGCGTGAGGACGCCGAGCCGGTTGCCCTTCGGCGCCGGCCCCGCCACGGCGGCTTCCGTGATGTCGGCGACCTCGGCCATCGATTTGGCCTGATACACGGCCGCTTCCGCGAACACGGCCTCGAACGCCGTGGCCGAGCCGGCGAGGCTGCCCGTGTGCGAGGCGACGGCCGCGGCGCCCGCCGCCGAGTTGCCCACCTTCAAAACGATGACCGGCTTGCCGGCGCGGCGCGCCTTCAGCAGGGCTGCCCGCAGCGCGGGCCCGCTTTTCGCGCCCTCGATGTAGGCGACGATGACGGAGGTCTCGGGATCGGTGGCGAACCAGTCAATGCAGTCGGCGGCATCGATGTCGCCTTCGTTGCCGGTGGCGACGAAGCGGCTGATGCCGAGCCCGCGCTCATGCAGCATGGCGTAGATGAACGAGCCGACCGCGCCGCTCTGGCTGGCGATGGCAATGCGGCCCCGGCGAGGCCAGGTGTGCTGCAAGGAAGCGGAAAAGGTGGGGAAGACGCCGCCATAGGGGCTGAACAGCCCCAGCGAATTGGGGCCGAGCAGCCGCGCGCCCCCCGCGCGGCAGGTCGCGACGATGTCGGCCTGCAGCGCCTTTCCCTCCTCCGAGACCTCGCCCATGCCGGCCGTGAACATGACGATGCCGCGGACGCCCTTGGCGAGGCAGTCCTTCACGCTCTGCAGGGCGAGCTTCGCCGGCAGCGCCACGATGGCGAGATCGACCTGCCCGTCGACATCCAGGATCGAGGCGTGGGCGGGCAAATCCTGCACGCGGGCCTGATTGGGGTTCACCGGCAGGATGCGCCCCTCGAAGCCGGCGCGCTTCAGCATCGCGATGGGCACGCCGCCGATCTTGTCGGGATCGGTCGAGGCGCCGAGCACGGCGATGGACCGCGGCGCGAAGAACACGTCGAGGCCGCCGGAAATGCGAGAGGTCATGCGCAGTCTGCTTCAGTAGGGAACGCCGCAGGGACACCGACCCTAGCAGCAGCCGGCAGGGCGGCTTGCAGCGGCGCGGGCAAAGCTGCTTTGCCGGTTTTGGACAGAAGCGGCTGCGCGGCCTGCAAAAGCGAAGGCGCCCGCAACGGCCCGAACTTGCCAAGCCTCGCGCGGGAGGACAATGTCCGGCCTTGATGTGTGTTTAGTGGCGTTCCGCCGGTGTCAATCCGGCTCGAGACGGGAAGTTCGACATGACGATCACCAGCAATGAAGCCGCAGGCGCGGCACGCCATGCGGGGCTAAGCCGGCGCTCGCTTCTGGCCGGTTCGGCGGCGAGCCTCGGCTCGCTGGCGTTGGCGGGGTGCGTGACGCCCGACGGCCTCAGCCGGGCCGAGGCGGAAAGGCTCTACGCGGCAGCGCCCGACAAGCGTTTCCCCATTCCGGCCGTCGACCTCAGCAAGGTGGACCCCAAATACTTCCGGCAGGTCGTAGCCTATGCCTCGGACGAGGCTCCGGGCACGATCGTCGTCGACCCCGGCAACTACCACGTCTACCGCGTCGAGGGCGAGGGCAAGGCCACGCGCTACGGCGCCAATGTCGGGCGCGAAGGCTTCCTGTGGCATGGCGAGGCCTATATCGGCCGCAAGGCCGAATGGCCAACCTGGACGCCGCCAAGGGAAATGATCAAGCGCCAGCCCGAGGCGGCGAAATACGCCCGCGGGATGCCCGGCGGCCCGGACAATCCGCTCGGCGCACGCACGCTCTATCTCTACCAGAAGGGCGCCTACACGCTCTACACGATCTACGCCACGAGCGATCCCGAGACGATCGGCAACAACATCACTAGCGGCTGCACCGGCCTACTGACGCAGGACATGATCGATCTTTACGACCGCACGCCGGTCAAAACCAAGGTGATCGTGCTGCCGGCCTGACCTGTGGCGCCGCCGCCGGCTTGCGGCGGCCGAAAGGGGCCGAGGCCCGGCCGCCGCGATGCGGCGCCGGGCCAGCAAGCACCGGCAGGCGGCCCTTGACGCCACGGATCGCAGGCTCGTACCGTATACAGTATGCGGAACACGTCTCCAGCGGCTGACGGATCCACGTTGCCACGGCGGCTGCCGCGCAACGACAATCTGAGCGAGCGGATCTACCTCGACCTGCGAACGCGGCTGCAGCGCTGCGAGATCGACCAGGACGGCCGTCTCGTCGATGTCGAGATCGCGGCCGAATACGGCACCTCCCGCATGCCGGCCCGCGAGGCGCTGCTCAGGCTGGCCAATGAGGGCTATCTCGTCGGCACGACCAGGGGCTTCGTGACGCCGCGGCTGTCGCTCGAGGACATCCGCGACATCTTCGAGGTGCGCAAGCTGCTGGAGCCCCGCGCCGCCGCCAACGCCGCGCGCGACCTCAGCCGGGCGGATCAGGACAGGCTGACCGCCGCCATCGTCGAGGCCAGGGCGGCAGCGGCAAGCGACGACATCGAGCGGCTGATCCTGTCCAACATCGCCTTCCGCGCCGCCTGGCTCGGCGCCGTGCGCAATGAGCGCCTCGCCACCACAATCGCGCGCTTCGTTGACCATGTGCAGACCGTGCGGCTCGGCACGCTGATAGACCCGAAGACGCGGGCCGTGGTCGCGGCGGGCCTCGAAGGACTCTACCGCGCCTTCCTCGACCGCGACGCGAAGGCGGCGGCGGCGCACATGTTCGATTTCATGGAGGCGGCCGAGCAGGCCTTCTTCTCGGTCCGCAAGGCGGAACTGGAGCGCGAGAGCGGGCCGGCTCACGTCGGCCGGGCCGCAACCTCCGCGCAAGGCGGGTGACGATGTCGATCAAGCCGCATCCCCTGAAAGGTCCCAACCGCTTCAAGCTCGGCGTGTTCTCGTCCAATGCCGATGGCGGGCTCGCCATCACCGACGTGCCCGAGCGCTGGCGCGCGCGCTGGGACGACAACCTCAACGCCGCGGGCATCGCCGACCGAGCGGGCCTGGAGTTCCTCCTGCCCATCGCGCGCTGGCGCGGCTTCGGCGGCAAGAACCGCGTGCGCGAGCATTCCTTCGAGACCTTCACCTGGGCGGCGGGCCTGGCGGCCGCCACGCAGCGCATCGGCCTGTTCATGACCGTGCACGTGCCGATCGTGCATCCGGTCTACGCCGCCAAGGCGCTGGCGACGGTGGACCACATCTCCGGCGGCCGGGCCGGGCTCAACATCGTCTGCGGCTGGAACCCGGACGAGTTCGCCATGTTCGGCGTCAGGCTCGGCGACGACGCTTATGGGCAGGCGGGCGAGTGGATCGACATCGTCGAGCGCTGCTACGGCACCGCCCAACCCTTCGACTTCGAGGGCAAGCACTACAACCTCAAGGGCGTCGTCAGCCGGCCCGCCAGCGTGCAGGCGCCCCGCCCCGTCACCATGAACGCTGCCTTCGGCCCGCCGGGACGCGACTTCGCGGCGAAGCATTGCGACTTCCTGTTCTCGACCTTTGCAGAGCTGGAAGACGGGCAGCGCCATGTCGCGGACATCAAGGAGCGCTCCGCCAAGGTCGGCCGCGAGGTCGGCATCTACACGGTGTGCCATGTGGTGTGCCGCGAGACGCAGGCGGAGGCCGAGGATTACTACCAAAAGTACGCCGTGACCGAGGCGGACCATGCCGCCGTCGACTACCACATGGCCTCGAAGAAGGAGTTCGCGAACTCCCATGACAAGGGCGCCTTCGACAAGTACCGCAAGCGCTTCGCCGGCGGCGCGGGGTCGTTCCCGCTGGTGGGCACACCCGAACGCATCGTGGAGACGCTGCAGGCCATTTCAACGCAGGGCTATGCCGGCGCGGCCCTCACCTTCGTCAACTACACCTACGAGCTGCCTTTCTTCTGCGACAGGGTGCTGCCGCTGATGAAGCAGGCCGGGCTCAGGGTGTCATGAGCGCCGCCGACGCCTTGATGCGCGCTTCGGGCGCCGCCTTCCGGCAGGGCATGCGCGGGCTGCCCGGCGCGGTCTCCGTCGTCGCCGCCAATGGCGCGGACGGCGCGCCGCTCGGGCTGACGGCCACCGCGGTGACCTCGCTGTCGGCCGATCCGCCCTCGCTGCTGGTCTGCGTCAACCGGTCCAGCAGCATCGCCAGCACGCTCGTGGT
Organism: Hyphomicrobiales bacterium; assembly: GCA_027489835.1. Taxonomy (GTDB): domain Bacteria; phylum Pseudomonadota; class Alphaproteobacteria; order Rhizobiales; family Beijerinckiaceae; genus Allobosea. The sequence continues at coordinate 2,792 of JAIXZF010000349.1, read as the reverse complement.
GGGGGCGCATTTTTCGGTCAACCTGCTTTCGGCTGATCAGCAGGAGGTGGCGCAGGCCTTCGGCGGCCAGCGCGTCGCGAAAGGTGTGGCCCGCTTCGCCTTCGGCGGCTGGTTCCGCTCGGAGCGGGACGTTCCGCTGCTGGGCGGCGCGAACGTGTCCTTCGAATGCGTCGTGGCCCAGGTCAGCGATTGGTCGACCCATCACATCGTCATCGGGGAGGTGATCGACGTGCGGTTCGCGCATCCGATGAACGCGCCGCTCCTCTACCATGACGGCCATTACCGGACGATGGGCTGACCATGTTCGATCCGCACCGTGCCACGCTCCGCTACAAGATCGCCTCCGGCAAGTGCCTCGGCGTGGCCTGGCTCGCCCTGGGCTCGGCCGCGATCGTCGAGGTCGCCGCGCGCGCCAAGCCGGACGCCATCGTGCTCGACCTCCAGCACGGGCTCTGGGAGCGCAAGGAGCTCGAGGCCGCCATCGGCATCGTGCCGCCCGAGATTCCCGTCCTCGTGCGCACGGCCGAGAACACGCCATACGCCATCGGCATGGCGCTGGACGCGGGCGCCGAGGGCGTCATCGTGCCCCTCGTCGAAACCGCCAAGCAGGCGAAGAAGGCCGTGGCCGCCGCGCGCTTCCCGCCCCATGGCGAGCGCTCGGGCGGGGGCCTGAGGCCCCTCGCTGATTTCGTCGGCTACGTGGCGGGCGCCGACAAGCTGGTCGTGATGGTGATGATCGAGACGGCCAGGGGCGTGAAGAATGCCGAGGCCATCGCCCGCGTCGAGGGCGTCGACATGGTCTTCATCGGCACTGGCGACCTCTCGCTCTCCATCGGCGTGTTTCCCGAGATGCACCATGACCATTCGGTGGCCTGCGCCGACGTGCACCGCGCCTGCAAGGCGGCCTGGACGCCATGCGGCGTGTTCACGCCCAGCCTCGATGTCGCGAAGATGCGCCGCTCGCAGGGCTACCGGATGGTCGTCATCGCCAACGACATGGATCTGCTGGCGCGGGGCTTCAACCAGGCCTCGGCGGGCTTCGGCGCGCCCCGGCCTGCCGCTGCCGAAGTGGCCTCGGCCACGCCGCCCGCACGGATCGGGAACTGACGCGATGAGCCAGTCCTTCCGCGACCGATTGCAGCTCGACGAACAGGCCGGCGCCTGGTTCGACCAGAGCCGGCGCTACATGCTGATCCGGCCCGAGGCGCTGATGGGCGTATTCCGTAGGCTGCCGCGGCTGGAGCGGGCGCTAGCGCTTGAAGCGCTGGAAGCCTCGATCTTCGAGCAAGGCTCGGACTCCGCGCGCGCCTATCAGGCCATGGGCGGGACGGGCGAGATGCTGCTCGACGTCATCGCGGCCTCCGCCCCGCAGCTCGGCTGGGGTCGCTGGCAGTTCGAGCGCAGCCCGGACCGTCTCATCCTGAACGTCACAGCCAGCCCCTTCGCCATGGGTTTTGGCCCGGCGGACATGCCGGTCTGCGCCGCGATCACCGGCATGACGCGGGCCGTGGCAACGCTGGTGTTCGGCAGGCCCGCGCACGCCGTGGAGACGATCTGCGCCGCGATGGGTTCGCCGACCTGCCGCTTCGAGGCGAGGCCGCTGGAGACCCAGGCATGACAAGCGGACACCAAACCCTGGCAGGCGACGTGCTGGCCGCGCTGCGGGCCGAGTTGGGCGCCGACTGCGTGCGCACCGGCGCCGACATTCCGATGCGCAACCAGCAGGACGGAACCAAGGGCGCGGCCACGCCGCCGCTGGCGCTGATCCTGCCGCGCACGACCGAGCAGGTGTCGGCTGCGCTCGGCATCTGCCACGCCCATGGCCAGGCCGTGGTGCCCCAGGGCGGCATGACCGGGCTGGCCGGCGGATCGCATCCGCTGCAAGCGGAAGTGGCGCTGTCGCTGGAGCGCATGAGCGGCGTCGAGGAGGTGGACGCGGATGCGGGCACGCTGACCGCGCTGGCCGGCACGCCGCTGCAGGTCATCCAGAACGCGGCAGAGGCGGCAGGTTTCCAGTGCGGGATCGACCTGGGCGCCCGCGGTTCCTGCAGCATCGGCGGCAATGTCGCGACCAATGCGGGCGGCAACCAGGTCATCCGCTACGGCATGACACGGCGCAACGTGCTCGGGCTCGAGGTGGTGCTGCCCGATGGGCGCATCGTGCGCTCGCTCAACAAGATGCTGAAGAACAATGCCGGCTATGACTGGACGCAGCTCTTCATCGGCTCGGAGGGCACGCTCGGGATCGTGACGCGGGTGGTGCTGGGGCTGCATCCAAAGCTGCCGTCGATCGAGACGGCGCTGGTGGCGGTGGGCTCGGTCGAGGATGCCATTTCGCTGCTGCGCGCGGCGGGCCGCTCGCTGCCGGGCGGGCTCCTGGTGTTCGAGGCGATGTGGGCCGATTTCATCGACGTCGCCGTGCAGCGCCTCGGCCTGCCCCGCCCCTTCGACGAGGCGCAGCCGCTCTCGATCCTGATCGAAACTCCTGGCGACGGCACGGCCGCCGGGCGCGAGGCGTTGGAAAACTTCCTCGCGACGCAGCTCGATGCGGGCGTCGCGCGCGACGCGCTGATCGCGCAGTCAGGGCAGGACCGGGCGCGCTTCTGGGCCTATCGCGAGAGCCCCTACGAGTATGGGCGCATCCTGCCGCCGGGCGGCAATTTCGACATCTCGTTCCCCATCGGGCGGATGAGCGAGGCGGTCGGCGCCGTGAAGGCGGACATCGGCGCGCGCTGGCCCGACATGACGAGCGTGGTCTTCGGCCATCTCGCGGATTCGAACCTGCACCTGAT
>JAIXZF010000091.1 GCA_027489835.1 Hyphomicrobiales bacterium | reverse complement strand
GTCAAGCAGAAGAGCCGCGACTTCTACTGGTATTCGCCCACGCTGAAGCGCCAGCTCGACCATGTCGCGGGCGACATCATCGTCTCGCCCACCAGCGAGGACGAGGTGCGCCAGGTGCTGGCCAGCGCCTTCGAGCTCGGCATCCCCGTCACGCCGCGCGGCACGGGCACCGGCAATTATGGGCAGGCCATGCCTCTCGCCGGCGGCGTGGTGCTCGACCTCTCGAACTTCAACAAGGTGCTGTCGGTCGCGCCCGGCCGCTTCGTGGCGGAGCCCGGCGCGCTGATCTCGAAGATCGACGAAGAGGCGCGCGCCACCCGCCAGGAGCAGCGCATGCACCCCTCCACCTACCACACGGCCTCAGTAGGCGGCTTCATCGCCGGCGGCTCGGGCGGAATCGGCTCGATCAAATGGGGCGGTCTGCGCGACTATGGCAACATCATCCGGCTCAAGGTCATGACCATGGAAGCGAGCCCGCGCACACTGGAGCTGACCGGCGACGACCTGCACAAGGTGAGCCATGCCTATGGCACCAACGGCATCATCACCGAGGTCGAGATGCCGCTCGGCGCCGCTTATGACTGGACCGACGTCATCGTCGGCTTCGACGATCTGAGGAGCGCCTCCGCCTTCGCCGAGGCGCTGGGCGAGCAGGACGGCATCGCGCTGAAGGAGCTGGGCGTCGTCGCCGCACCCTGCCCGCATGATTATTTCCTGCGGCACAGGAAGTTCTTGCCGCGCGACAAGCATGTCGTCATTGCCATCGTCGCGGACATCGCGGTGGAGTCGATGCTGGCCTTTATGCGCCGCTTCAAGGGCGCGGAGCTTTTGATGCGCTCGGACAGGCTGAGCGCGGACGAGGCCAAGGGGCTGCCCCCCGGCTTCGAGCTGACCTGGAACCACACCACCTTGCGCGCGCTGCGGGTGGAGCCGGCCATCACCTATCTCCAAGTGCTGTACCCCTACCCCAACGCGGTCGAGCTCTCGACGCGCATCCATGAGCGCTTCGGCCAGGAGGTCATGGCGCATCTCGAATTCGTGCGCTTCGACGGCAAGGTCACGGCCTTTGGCCTGCCCATGGTGCGCTTCACCACCGAGGAGCGGCTCGAGGAGATCATGGCCATCCATGAGGACATGGGCGCGCCGATCTTCAATCCGCACCGCTACACCCTCGAGGAAGGCGGCATGAAGCAGACCGACGAGGTGCAGCTCGGCTTCAAGAAGGAGGCAGACCCAAGGGGCCTGCTCAATCCGGGCAAGATGATCGCCTGGGAGGATCCGAGCTACGACTACACCTCGGGCAAGACCTTCCTGTTCCGCTCGCTGGCGGAGATGGGAGCGGGCGGCTGATGCGCGTCCTCGTCCTCCATGCCCATCCCGACCCGGACAGCTTCAACGCGGCGCTGTTCCGCGAAGTGGTCGCGGCGCTGCGCGAAGGCGGGCACGAGGTCGATGCGTGCGACCTCTACGAGGAGGGCTTTGAGCCGGTGCTGAGCCGGGCGGAGCGCCGCGGCTACCATGCCATTCCCGCAAACCGTGCGCCGGTGGAGGATCATGTCCGCCGGATCGAGCGGGCGGAGGCGCTGGTGCTGGTGCATCCGGTCTGGAATTTCGGGACGCCGGCCATCCTGAAAGGCTATTTCGACCGCGTCTTCCTGCCCGGCGTGAGCTTCAGGCTCGTCGACGGACGAGTGCGCCCAAACTTGCAGCACATCAGAAAGCTCGCCATCGTCACCACCTATGGCGCGACCCGGCTGCGCGCCTGGCTGGCGGGCGATCCGCCGCGCAAATACGCGACGCGCGTGCTGCGCGCCCTCATCCGCCCCGCGGCGCCGATCGCCTATCTTGCCCATTACGACATGAACCGGTCGACCGACGCCACGCGGGGCGCCTTCATGGCCCGGGTGAAGGCCGACATGGCCAGGTTCTGACCGTGCGCGTCCTGATCGTGCATTGCCATCCTTGCGAGGAAAGCTTCGGCGCCGCGTTGCGCGACCGGGCGCTGGCCGAGCTTGCCGCTGCGGGCCACGAGTCCCTGCTCCTCGATCTCTACGCCCAGGGCTTCGCGCCGGTGCTGACGGCCGAGCAGCGCCGCGCCTATCACACCGCCGGCGACAACGAGCGCGGCGTTGAGGAGCATCTGGCTGCGCTGCGCTGGTGCGAGGTGCTGATCTTCGTCTATCCCACCTGGTGGTATGGCCAGCCCGCCATGCTCAAGGGCTGGCTCGACCGCGTCTGGCTGCCACACGCGACCTTCCGCATGCCCGAGCCGGGCAAGCCCATCGGCCGGGTTCTGACCAACATCAGGCTCGTCGGCGCGATCTCGACGCTCGGCAGCCCGCGCTGGTGGTGGTGGCTCATGGGTATGCCGGGCCGGCGCATCCTGCTCACGGGCCTGTCCGTTCTGTGCGCGCCCGGCTGCCGCACCTTCTGGCTCGGCCTGCACCAGATGGATTCGGCCGGCCCCGAGCGGCGCGCGGCCTTCCTCGACCGGGTCGGGCAAAAGCTGCGCCGCCTTCGCTAGAGCGAAGCCGGCAGCAGCCCGGCTCGCTACGATGTTTCGTTGGGGCAACTGTCATCAAGCTGTCATCCTTCGCCGGCTAGGTCCGACCGCTGCGCGGACGGTTCCGCCGGATGGATCGGGGGATCGGGAATGACCGGCAAGTCCGACAAGAGCATCGGCCGTCTTCTGGTCCTCGCCTCGCGGCTGCACAGGGCCCGCATCGGCGAGAAGCTTCAGGCGCTCGGGCTCTTTCCGGGGCAGGAGCAGGTGCTCGAGGTGCTGGCGCAGGATGGCGCGATGCCGATGGGCGAGCTCGCCTCGCGTCTCAGCGTTCGCCCGCCGACCGTCTCCAAGACCATAGCCCGCCTTTCGGCGCAGGGGCTGGTTCAGCGCTCCGCCGACGGCGACGATGCGCGCCTCGTCAAGGTCGCGCTGACGGAAGAAGGCGAGCGCCGGACGCAGGCCCTGTCAGGCCTCGTCGAGGAGATCGAGGACGAGATGCTGGGGGATTTCGACGGCAAGGAGCGCAAGCGCTTGCGCAAGCTGCTGCGCAAGGCCGTGAAGGCGCTCGGCAAGGCCAATGGCCGCGCCTCGGCCGAGGACGAAGCCGAGCCCGAGGACGAGGACGTCTGAGCGCCAGGCTCAACCGCC
>JAIXZF010000447.1 GCA_027489835.1 Hyphomicrobiales bacterium | reverse complement strand
CTCGTAATGCGCCGAGATATGGCGGTCGAGGTTCATCGCCATGAAGCCGGAGAGCTGCATGAAGCCCGGATAGACCTCGCGCATCGCGCCAGGATAGACCAGCGGCACGCGCACCACGCAGTTGCGGCGGAACCAGTCGATGCCCCGCTCCTGCGCGACCTTGTTGACGGCGGTCGGGGCGCGGCGCGTATCGATCGGCCCGCCCATCAGCGTCATCGAGCGCGGCACGTTCGGATCGTTCTCGGCCTCCATCCGCGCGATCGCGGCGATGACCGGCACCGAAGGCTGGCATACCGCCATGACGTGCGTGTCGGGGCCAAGGACCCTGAACATCGCGATCAGGTAGTCGATGTAGTCGTCGAGGTCGAAGGTGATCGGAGCCGGAACCTTGCGGGCGTCGGTCCAGTCGGTGATGTAAACCTCGTGGTTGGGCAGGAAGGCCTCGACCGTGCCGCGCAGCAGCGTGGCGTAGTGGCCGGACATCGGCGCGACCATCAGCACCTTGGGTCCCGGCCTCTGGGTCGGGCGCAGCGCCCGCTCGAAATAGATGACCTTGCAGAAAGGCCGTTCCCAGACGACGCGCTGGTTGACCGCGACGCGCTCGCCGCCCACCAGGGTGGTCGGAAGGTCGAAGGCCGGCTTGCCGTAGCGGCGCGTGGTGCGCTCGAACAGCTCCGCGGATGCCGCCATGTTGCGGCCGAACGGGGTGTAGGTCAGCGGGTTGACGGGGTTCTTGTAGAAAAGCTGTGTTGCGTCCGAGAGAGCGCGGGCAGGCCCCATCATCATGTGGGCCGCTTCATACAGATAGTAAGGCAGCGTCATCTGGGTTCCGATCTTCTGGCGGCGTCCGAAGTCGACCCCCCGTCGACCGTGCTGCACCGCACAAGTCGCGTAAGCTAACGGCTTCGGCGTGAGATACAATCACGCAATAGGCTAAAGAAACCCCTCTAGGTGATCATACGGTCCAGCCCGATTCTCACGTCCTCGCGACGTGAGCGTGGCCCCCGGCTGCTTGCCGCGTTGCCGTGTCGCAGCCAGTCCGCGGCGTCGTGGCGCGCTCCCCGGCGTGACGCGGCGCCCCGCCGGCCTTATGGGAGCACATGGTCGATCAGCTCAACATCGCGCTCGCGCGCACCTCGAGGCGCCTCCGGCTCGACACGCTGGTCAGGCTGCGCTGGCTCGCCATCCTGGGCCAGAGCGTGGCGATCGGCGGCGTGCATCTGGGGCTTGGCTTCTCCCTTCCGCTCGGTCCCTGCGTCGCGCTCGTGGCGGCCTCGGTCTGGCTGAACATCGGGCTCAGGGTCAGCTTTCCGATGAGCCACCGGCTCTCGAGCCGCGCGGCGTCGGGGCTGCTCGCCTATGACGTGCTGCAGCTGGCGGCGCTGCTCTACCTCACGGGCGGCCTCGAGAATCCCTTCGCGCTGCTCTTCCTCGCGCCGGTGCTGATCTCCGCCACGGCGCAGCCGCCCTCCCACACCTTCGCGCTGGGCTCCCTCGTCGTGGCCACGGCGACGCTTCTAGCCTTCGCGCATTGGCCCCTGCCATGGCGGCACGACCAGCCTCTCGACCTGCCGCCCCTCTATGTGGGCGGCATCTGGGTGTCGATCCTGCTCGGCGTGGCCTTCACCGCCATCTACGCCTGGCGCGTTTCGGCTGAGGCCGACGATCTCGCCGAGGCGCTGACCGCCGCCGAGATGGTGATGGCGCGCGAGCAGCACCTCTCGCAGCTCGACGGCCTTGCCGCCGCGGCCGCCCATGAGCTCGGCACGCCGCTGGCGACGATCGCGCTGGTGGCCAAGGAGATCGCCCATGCCGCGCCGGCCGGCTCGCCGCTGGCGGAGGACATCGCCCTGCTCAGGCAGGAGGTCGAGCGCTGCCGCACCATCCTGTCGAAGCTCGCCTCGCTGGACGAGGATGAGAGCCCCCTGTCGATCGCGGCCGTGGGCCAGCTGCTCGAGGAGATCGCCGGCCCGCAGCGCCCCTTCGGCGTTCCGATCCACGTCACGGTCAGGGGAGAGGGGCCCGAGCCGGTCGCGCGGCGCAACCCGTCCGTGCTCTACGGCATCGGCAACCTCGTGGACAACGCCGTCGATTTCGCCCGCACCACGGTGGCGCTGTCGGGCTCGTGGAGCGCCGAGCGCGTCACCATCGAGGTCAGCGACGACGGGCCGGGCTTCCCGCCCGAGGTGCTGCTGCGGGCGGGCGAGCCCTACATCACATCGCGCGGCCGGCTGCGGGACCGCGGCCAGGCGCCCGGCCGCCAGGACCCCGCCGGCCATCAGGGGCTCGGCCTTGGCCTGTTCATCGCCAAGACCCTGCTGGAGCGCTCCGGCGCCCAAATCGTGTTCGCCAACAATCCGCGCAATCTGGGCGGCGCGCGCATCACTGTTTCGTGGCCGCGGGCCGTTTTCGAAGCGAGATCGAGCCTTTCGCCGGGGGCCGCCCTTGCGGAACGCGCCTCTCCGACCAACCTGTTCAAGAGACAATCGATCTGATCCAGACCTTCAGGGGTGCGTATGCCTTTGACAGGCTGGACGCGAAGGAACGACGCCATGATCACCGGATTGGCCCCTGCCCCCAAGGGTTCCGAGATGAGCCTCCTGCTCGTCGATGACGATAAGCCTTTCGTTTCGCGCCTCGCGCGCGCCATGGAGGCGCGCGGCTATGCCGTCCGCACCGCCGAAAGCGTCGCCGACGGCCTCGCCGAGGTCGAGTCCGCGCCGCCCGCCTTCGCGGTGATCGACATGCGCCTGCGCGACGGCAACGGCCTCGACGTGATCGCCCGGCTCAAGGAGCGCCGCCCCGATGCGCGCGGTGTGATCCTCACCGGCTACGGCAACATCGCCTCGGCGGTCAGCGCCGTGAAGATGGGCGCCGTCGACTATCTGGCCAAGCCCGCCGACGCGGACGAGATCCATGCCGCCCTCGGAGCAGCACCGGATGCGCGGCCCGACCTGCCGGAGAACCCGATGTCGGCCGACCGCGTGCGCTGGGAGCATATCCAGCGCGTCTACGAGCTGTGCGACAGGAACGTCTCGGAGACGGCTCGCCGCCTGCAGATGCATCGGCGCACGCTGCAGCGCATCTTGGCCAAGCGCGCGCCGCGCTGACGCCCGGGGCGGGCGCGACCCCGCTCAGGTGAAGCCCTCGAAATCGGGATCGTCGAGGCGCATGAGCCGGCCCGCCGCGAGCTGCGCAAAGGCCAGCGTCACGGCCTTGCGCCGCGCCGGGGCCAGCGGCAGCCTTTCGGGCTCCCGCAGCATCATGCCGCCGAAAGCATCCGCGATGATGAGGCCCACGGGCGGTTCGATCAGATCCTGCGGGAAGTCGGGCCCCACGGCGAAGGCGAGGGCGTCGCAGTAATCCGCGTAATGGCCCCATTTCTGGTCCGCCCGGAAGTCGGCCAGCCCGGACTTCACCTCGATGATCCAGATGTCGTGGTTGGGCTTGATCGCCACGAGGTCGGCGCGCCGGCCATTGCCGAATGTCATCTCGGCGACGACGGCGAAGCCGGCCTGACGAAGCCAGCGCGTCGCGCCGCGGCAGACGCTGCGGGTGATGTCCGGGCGCGCCAGCGACGCGGGGGGAATCGCGGGAATCATCCGGAATGTGTCGCCCCTGCGCGGCCTGCCCGCAAGGATGCGCGCCTGCCGGTCCGGTGGCGCCGGCTTGCGCTCAGTGCATGCCGGCGCGGCGGGGCGTGTCCAGCGTATCCATCAGCTCGCGCAGGCCGCGCAGATGGGGGTCGATCTCGAGCGCGATGGCGAGCGCGGCCTTGGCCTCGACATGGCGGCGGCGGCGGACGCAGAGCTGGGCGAAGCCGGAGATCGCCCCGAAATGGCGCGGCTCGAGCCTGAGCGTGCGCTCGATGTCGGCGAGGCAGGCTTCGTCCTGCCGCGCGATGAAGGCGAGGATCGCGCGCTTGTTCCAGGCCTCCGGCCAGTCCGGATAGCGGGCCACCAGCTCGTCGAGGATCGGCTTGGCGAGATCGAATGCGCCGGCGGCCATCGCCTCGCAGGCATTGGCCATGGCGGCGGAGGCCACGCCCTCGGGATGGCTGATCCAGAGCGCCCAGATCAGATCCTCGATGTCGTCGGGATCGTTGGCCGGCCTCATCTTCCCGAGCTCGCGGAACAGGCCGTTGAGGCGCTTCGGCAGATGGCTGGCGGGCGGGCGCGAGCGCGCGTCGAGCACGAGCTCCAGCACCCGGTCGATCCTGTCGACGGTGGTATTGTGTTCGGGCGCGTGGGGGTACGCAGCCGTCATGTTGCTCTCCAGCGCCCCGGCTGTCCGGGGCTTGCGCCGATGCCAGGGCGGCGCTGCTTGGGTCGGACCCAAGACGTCGTCATCGACTACGTAATTTCCACTATATCACAATCTACGCTGGATGCATCAAACAAGATCACAGCCGATCGCGCGGTTGCAGCCATGCCGAAGGGGCATGGCGTCTGGTGCTCAGCCGGTCCTGGCATGCACCAGCATGGCCGCCGCGAGGTCCTCGAGCGAGGCCCCGACCGATTTGAACAGCGTCACCTCTTCCGGGTTCCGCCTCGGCTCGACACGGCCCGCCGCGAGGTCGAACAGTGTGCCCGCGACCATGCCCGCCTCGTAGGCTCCGGACTTGATCGCCACGGCCACGTCGCCGCCCTCCGTGAGCGCGGCCGGCGTGTCGACCAGCACGCGCGCGCGCCGCAGCGCCGCGTCGTCGGCTTCCCGCATGGACAGGTTGAAGGCGCCGACGAGGTCGAGATGCGCGCCCGGCTTGAGCCATTCGCCCCTGATCAGCGGCGCCGTCGCCAGCGTGGCGCATGAGATGAGGTCCGCGCGCCTTGCCTCGCCCTCGAGGTCCGTCGCCGCGCTCGCGTCGAAGCCGCGCGCCCTGAGGCTGGCGGCGCAGGCCTCCGCGCCGGTCGGGCTGCGGTTCCACACCGCGACGGACGCGATCGGCCTGACGCTGGCATGGGCGGCGACGAGGAAGCCCGCCAGTGCGCCCGCGCCGACCATCAGCATGCGGCTCGCATCGGGGCGCGCCATGGCGCGGGAGGCCAGGGCCGAGGCGGCCGCGGTGCGCCATAGCGTCAGCCGCGCCCCGTCCAGCACCGCGAGCGGCGCGCCCGTGGCGCCGTCCGACAGCACGTAGATGCCGGCGATGCTCGGCAGGGACCGGGCCGCATTGCCCGGGAACACCGTGACGATCTTCACGCCGAGGCAGCCGCCCGCCTCGGCGCTCTCGGTCCAGGCCGGCATCAGCAGCAGCGTGGCGTCGGCATCAGGCCGGGCGATGCGGTGGTGATGCCGGGTGGGGGCTATCACGCCGCCGTGGAAGGCGGCTTCCAGCGCGTCGATCAACACAGGGAAGGTGAGGGCGCCGTCGATGGCGGCGGCGTCGATGACCCGCATGCTCAGCGCGGGCCCGACAGGCTGGCGAGCGAGGATTCGGGCGTGACGGCCTTGAGGGCGGCGCTTTCCTCGGACAGGCGGCTGACCTCGCGCTTGAGCCGTCGCTCGGCCCTGCGGTGGCGGCCCTGAGCCAGCCATGCCCCGACGCCGCCGATGACGACGCCGAGCGCCAGCGCCGCGAGCGCGACGGCGAACAGCGGCGCATCGACAAAGGAGGCCGGCGCCTCGCGCGAGAACGGGTCGAACGACACTCTGACGACCTGGCGGTTGGCCACGGCGAACAAGATGATCGCGAAGGCGGCCGGAACCGCGATGAGCATCTTCACAAAGCGCAGCATCTGGTGTCCCGCCTGCCCTCAGGCCTTGCCGTTCAGCCTGAGCCTGAGCTCCTTGCCGGTCTTGAAGGCGGGCACCAGCTTCTCGTCGACCTTGACGGCCTCGCCCGTGCGCGGATTGCGGCCGACGCGGCCGTCCCGCTTCTTGGTGGCGAAGGCCCCGAAGCCGCGCAGTTCGACGCGGTTGCCGTTGGCGAGGGCCTGGACGATTTCGTCGAGGATGGCGTTGACGATGTTCTCCACATCCCGCTGGTACAGGTGGGGATTGCGGTCAGCGATGCGCTGCACAAGCTCTGACTTGATCATGCCCGACTCATAACCAATTGAGATACTTCATTTTTCAAGCGCAGGCTGCCAGAGCGCCAGCGCGCCGTCAAGGCGCATGCCCGTCTCGATGGCTCCGGCCCGGCTCAGCGCGCCGGCTAGCCCGGGCAGCCCGGCCGCGGCCGCGAGCCGGCTCGACGCCGACCACAGGCCCAGCGCGTCCGATTCGCTGCGCCGCTTCCATTCGCGCACGGGAAGCGATTTCGCCACGCCGCGCTCCGTTTCAAGCCAATCCACGGCCTGTTTCTCGCCGCCCAGCGAGTCCACGAGCTTGCGCTCGAGCCCCTGCCGGCCGGTATGCACCCGCCCGTCCGACACCGCGGCGAGTTCGGGTTCCGACAGCTTGCGGCGCTCGCGCACCAGCCCCTTGAACCAGTCGTAATGGTCGCGGACGACCTGCTCGAGCGCGGCGCGCGCCTCGGGCGAGGTCGGCTCGAAGCCGCTCGGCGCAGCCTTGAGCGGGCTCGATTTGATCGATTCGACGTTGACGCCGACATTGTCGAGCAGACGCGTCACATTCGGCAGCTGGAACAGCACGCCGATCGAGCCGACCAGCGACGTCTGCTGGGCGACGATGCGGTCCGCGGCGGCGGCCGCGATATAGCCGCCCGAGGCCGCGAGGCCGGAGACCACGGCGGCGGTCGGCTTCTCGTCGGCGAGCTGCCGCAGCGCGAGGTAGAGCGCCTCCGAGCCCGAGACGGTGCCGCCGGGCGAATCGATGTCGAGCAGCACCGCCTTGACCGATTTCGCCTCGCGCACGGTCTTGACCAGCTGCAGGGTCCGTTCGTCGCCCGAGATGAAGCCGTCGATCTTAATGCGCGCGATCTGGTCGCGCCCTGCCGGCAGCGCCTGCCGCCCGCCGAAGGCGTAGCCGAGGCCGAGCACGCCCACAAGCGCGCCCACGACGGCGAGCCCGCGCCAGAGCGTCAATCTGCGGCGCATCGTGCGCCGGTCCGCGATCAGGTCAGCCTGGATCGACATGGGTGTCTCCGTCCGGAGCCTGACATAGCAGGGGGCCGGAGCGGCCACAAAACAAAAAGCCCGCGCGAATGGTCGCGCGGACTTTTCGGTTTTTCGGCCGAAACCGGCGGGAAGCCGGCCTTCAGGGCGGCTTCCGGGGGCGCTCGGCCCCCTAGGCCGCCTGCGTCACTTCTTCTCGCCGGCCTTCTTGAGGGCGGCGCCGAGGATGTCGCCGAGCGAGGCGCCCGAATCGGAGGAGCCGAACTGTGCGATCGCCTCCTTCTCTTCCGCCATCTCGAGGGCCTTGATCGACACCTGGACCTTGCGGGCCTTCTTGTCGAACATCAGGATGCGGGCATCGACCTTCTCGCCGACGGCGAAGCGCTCGGGGCGCTGGTCGGCGCGGTCGCGGGCCAGTTCGGCGCGCTTGATGAAGGTCATGAAGTCCGTGCCGACGATCTTCACGTCGAGACCGGCTTCCTTGACCTCGATCACCTCGCAGGTGACGACCTGGTTCTTCTTGAGCTCGCCCGCTTCCGCGAACGGATCGCCGCCGAGCTGCTTGAGGCCGAGGCTGATGCGCTCCTTCTCGACGTCGACGTCGAGAACGACCGCCTTCAGCATGTCGCCCTTCTTGAACTCCTCGATGACCTGCTCGCCCGGACGGTTCCAGTCGAGGTCGGAGAGGTGGATCATGCCGTCGATGTCGTTGTCGAGGCCCAGGAACAGGCCGAACTCGGTCTTGTTCTTGACCTCGCCCTCGACGACGGTGCCGGACGGGTTACGCTCGGCGAACAGCTCCCACGGATTGCGCAGGGTCTGCTTGAGGCCGAGGCTGATGCGGCGCTTGACCTGATCGACCTCTAGCACCGACACGTCGACCTCTTGGGAGGTGGAGACGATCTTGCCCGGATGGACGTTCTTCTTGGTCCAGCTCATCTCGGAGACGTGGATCAGCCCCTCGATGCCCGGCTCGAGCTCCACGAACGCGCCGTAATCGGTGATGTTCGTGATGCGGCCCGTCAGCTTGGCGCCGACCGGGTAGCGGGCGGCGATGCCCTCCCACGGATCGGCCTGCAGCTGCTTGATGCCGAGCGAGATGCGGTGGGTGTCCTGGTTGATCTTGATGATCTTGACCTTGACCGACTGGCCGATGGTGACGACCTCGGACGGGTGGTTGACGCGGCGCCAGGCCATGTCGGTGACGTGCAGCAGCCCGTCGATGCCGCCGAGGTCGACGAACGCGCCGTACTCGGTGATGTTCTTGACGACGCCGTCGACGGTCTGGCCTTCCTCGAGTGAGGCCACCAGCTCCGAGCGGGCTTCGGCGCGCGTCTCTTCCAGCACGGTGCGGCGGGAGACGACGATGTTGCCGCGGCGGCGATCCATCTTGAGGATCTGGAAGGGCTGCGGCTGGTTCATCAGCGGGCCGACGTCGCGGATCGGGCGGATGTCGACCTGGGAGCGCGGCAGGAAGGCCGTGGCCCCGTCGAGATCGACCGTGTAGCCGCCCTTGACGGCGTTGAAGATCGAGCCGGTGACCTTCTCGTTCGCCTCGAAGGCGCGCTCGAGCTTGACCCAGCTTTCCTCGCGGCGGGCCTTGTCGCGGCTGATGACGGCCTCGCCCATCGCGTTCTCGACGCGGTCGAGATAGACCTCGACCTCATCGCCGACCTTGAGCGCGGCCTCGCGGCCATGGCCCATGAATTCCTTGAGGGCGACGCGGCCCTCCGTCTTCAGGCCGACGTCGATGACGGCCATGTCCTTCTCGATCGCGACGACGCGGCCCTTGATCACCGCCCCTTCCTGGATGTCGACGCGGGTGAAGGACTCCTGCAGCATCGACGCGAAGTCTTCCCGCGACGGGGCGTAATTCAGACCAGACATATGTTCTCCTTAGACAGCCAGGCGCACCTTGGGTTGGCGTTGTTCGGCCATGCGCGCGGCTGCGGCGGCCCGCGGCGCGGCCTGGCGGGCCGGCAAGTTCGGGGCGCTTTCAGAAAGCCCGCCGCCGGGACGTCAAGTCCGCGGGCGGCAAGACCGGTGCGTTCGACCGCGACCGGAGCATGCATCCGGGCATGCGATGCCGCACGCCCGTGACGGGCGCGTCATAGCCCAAGCCGGCCGGCGGGGCAAGGCGCGCGGCGGCGTGGCGAAGGCGGCAGCAGGGGAGCCCTCGGGCGGCGCTTGGGCGCCGGCCCTCGGGATCAGGAGGTCGCGGGGGCGCGCGCCTTCGAGGAGCAGGTGTAGCCGCCCTGGCCCGACTGCGACTGGGCCGGGGGCTGGCTCGACTGCTGGGCCAGCGCCGCGCCCGCAGCGAGGGCGCCGACGAGGCCGATGCCGGCGGCCAGGAGGCGGGAACGCGCGCTGCGCCGGTTGGCGCTGTTCAAGCGAAGGGTCTGCATCGAGGCGTCTCCGTCGTCGGGCCCGCCATCCGGGCCTCGTCATGGAGTATGGCGAAGCCGGCGGCCCTGAACAGGCTTCGCAGCCCCCGACGCGCTTGCGGCGAAGTGACGCAGCGTCCCCGGCTCAGGTCACGCGCGCGAGGTCGGCGGCCTCGGTCAGCACCCGCCGCCGTTCGCCGATCGCACGCGACAGCTGGTCCATCGCCAGCCGGTAGGCCGACAGCCCGCCTTCGTCGAGGCTCTGGCGGGCCATGCTGTCGAGCGTCATGGCGAGGATCTCGTCGGCCTCGAGCTCCAGTTCGGCCAGCTGGCCGAGTTCGGTCGCCTCCCGCGCCTGGGTGATCATCGCCACGATCCGCGTCAGCCCTTCCATCGCGTTGCGCCGGCGCACCGAGGAGGCCTGGCTCAGCATCGCCGCCATGCCCGAGCCGAGCAGCGAGAGCGCCATGACGCCGAGATAGAACCAGTCTCCGTAGCGGTCGAAGAAGGTGCGCTCGTTGCCGTCGAGATAGGCCGAAGCGCCGTTGTGCACGGGCAGAGCCGCATCCTTCGCGGTCGAGGGCGCCTCGATGCCCTGGATGGCCGGCACCTCGACCGAGAGGGTCGCGCGCTGCGTCAGGATGAGACGCGTCAGCTCGGCGATAACGTTGTCGGCCACGCCCGGCTCGGCCACCAGCCGGTGCGTGACGGAGATCGTGGTCAGCGGGTCGGCGGGCTTCGGCGGATCGCCGCCGAAAGCCCCGCGCACGATCTCGCCGGTCTCGATGGCGCGGTTGCGCGAGGCCAGCGCATCCGCCTCGCGGATCGGGATGAAGGCAGGATCGGCTCCCCAGGCCTGCCGGATCGTGTTGATCCCCTGCGACGCGGTGCGGGCGCTCAGCGCCGAGATCGCGAACAGCGCGTCGATCCCCTTGGCAGCTACCGTCGGCGCGATGTCGGCGGGCGCGAGCCCGATGATCTCCACCTCCGACAGCGGCACCTCGTAATAGGTCAGCACGGTGCGCACGAGGTCGAGATTGCCGGCAGGCATGTTGACGACGCCGACCCTGCGACCCTTGAGGTCAGCCACGCGCTCGATGCCGCTCTCCTTGGAGGTGACCAGGAACGGAAAGAAGCGCCGGGTGATCAGCACCGTCTCGCCCTTGGCGGGCATGGCGACGTCCGGGCGGATGACGGCGAGGTCGGCCTTGCCCTTGTCCATCGCCGCCGCGCTGTCGGCGAGCCCCTCGGTCAGCACCAGCTTGAGCCTGACCCCGCTCTTCTCGCGGTTCAGCGTCTGCACGAAGGCCGCGGCCATGCGCACGTCCTCGGAGCCGATGGGCCCCACCGCCAGCCGCAGGACAGTCGGCGCCGTGGCCATGTGGAAGGACAGCGCGAGCATCGCCGACATGGCGAAGAGGCCGGCAAGGGCCAGAAAGCCGCGTCGTCCCATGCGTCGATTTCCCCTCGTGCCACGCCAATGCTTCCGCTATGGCATCATGTCACACAGGCGGCCCGGCGAGCGAGCCGCAATCAGCCCCAAGTCGACATGCCGCAGTTCACAATCAAGATTTGCGGGCTCTCGACCTCCGGCTCCATGGCCGCCGCGCTCGATGCCGGCGCCGATATGGTGGGCCTGGTCTTCCATCCGAAAAGCCCGCGATATGTCGCGCCCCCGGCCGCGGCGGCGCTGGCCGGCCCGGCGAGGGGCCGCGCCGCCGTGGTCGCGCTGGTCGTCGACGCGGACGACGGCCTCCTCGAGGAGATCGTCGGCGCGCTCCGCCCGGACTGGATCCAGTGCCATGGCCGGGAGACCCCCGCC
This sequence comes from Hyphomicrobiales bacterium, assembly GCA_027489835.1. Taxonomy (GTDB): domain Bacteria; phylum Pseudomonadota; class Alphaproteobacteria; order Rhizobiales; family Beijerinckiaceae; genus Allobosea. The sequence goes on along the minus strand of JAIXZF010000447.1, from coordinate 6,390 downwards.
CGGCTGGACGAAATCCGCGCGCTGTCCGGCGCCCGGGTGATGAAGGCCGTCGGCATCGCCTCCGCGGCCGATCTCGACGCCATCGCGGTCCATCGCGGCGCCGCTGACCTCATCCTGCTCGACGCCAAGCCGCCGAAGGACGCCGCCTATCCGGGCGGCCATGGCAGGCCCTTCGACTGGTCCCTCCTTGCCGGCCTGCCCGCCGACCTGCCCTTCATGCTGTCGGGCGGCCTCGGCCCCGGCAACGTTGCCGGCGCGGTCCGTGCCGTGCGCGCCATGGGTCTTGCGATCGGGGGCGTCGATGTCTCCTCTGGCGTCGAGAGCGCGCCCGGACTAAAGGACAACGCCTTGATCGCCGCTTTCGTCGCCGCCGCCCGCGCGGCCTGACCGCCCCCGGGGACACGACGCATGAACGCCCAGCCCGCTCCGAACTCCTTCCGCAACGGCCCGGATGAAAACGGCCGCTTCGGCATCTTCGGCGGCCGCTTCGTCGCCGAGACGCTGATGCCGCTCATCCTCGACCTCGAGAAGGCCTATGCCGAGGCCAAGGCTGACCCCGCCTTCAGGACCGAGCTCGACGGCTACCTCAAGCATTATGTCGGCCGTCCCTCGCCGCTCTATTTCGCCGAGCGGCTGACCGAGCATCTGCGGGCGGCCTCGACCACCGGCGGCGGCGCCAAAATCTACTTCAAGCGCGACGAGCTCAACCACACCGGCGCGCACAAGGTGAACAACGTCACCGGGCAGATCCTGCTCGCCATGCGCATGGGCAAGAAGCGCATCATCGCCGAAACCGGCGCGGGCCAGCACGGCGTCGCCACGGCCACGCTCTGCGCCCGCTTCGGCCTCCAATGCATCGTCTACATGGGCGCGGTGGACGTCGAGCGGCAGAAGCCGAACGTCTTCCGCATGAAGATGCTGGGCGCCGAGGTCATCCCCGTCCATTCGGGCACGTCGACGCTCAAGGACGCGATGAACGAGGCCCTGCGCGACTGGGTGACCAATGTCGCCGACACCTTCTACTGCATCGGCACGGCTGCTGGCCCCCACCCCTATCCGATGATGGTGCGCGACTTCCAGGCCGTGATCGGCAACGAGACGAAGGCGCAGATGCACGAGGCCGAGGGAAGGCTTCCCGACAGCCTGATCGCCTCGATCGGCGGCGGCTCCAACGCGATCGGCCTGTTCCACCCCTTCCTCGACGATCCCTCCGTGAAGATCTGGGGCGTCGAGGCGGCCGGCCACGGCGTCGATTCAGGCCAGCAGGCGGCGTCGCTCACCGGCGGCAAGCCCGGCGTGCTGCACGGCAACCGCACCTATCTGCTGATAGACGATGACGGGCAGATCACCGACGCCCACTCCATCTCGGCCGGCCTCGACTATCCCGGCATCGGCCCCGAGCATGCCTGGCTGCACCAGATGGGCCGCATCGAGTACATCTCGGCCACCGACAGCGAGGCGCTGGAGGCCTTCCAGCTCTGCTCCAAGCTCGAGGGCATCATCCCCGCGCTCGAGCCCTCGCACGCCATCGCCAAGGTGATGCAGCTCGCTCCGGCGCTGCCGCGTGACCATCTGATGGTCGTCAACCTCTGCGGCCGCGGCGACAAGGACATCTTCACCGTCGCCGAGCATCTCGGCGGGATGTGAGCGACTTCAGCCAGGACTGACCGATGACCACCCGCCTTTCCGCCCGCTTCGCCGCCTGCGCCGCCGAGGGCCGCGCCGCGCTCGTCACCTTCGTGACGGCGGGCGACCCGGACTACGCCACCGCCGAGGCGATCCTGCATGCGCTGCCGGGCGCGGGCGCCGACGTCATCGAGCTCGGCGTGCCCTTCACTGATCCGATGGCGGACGGCATCCCCGTCCAGCTCGCCGGCCAGCGCGCGCTGAAATCGGGCCAGACCCTGCGCCGCACGCTCGCCATGGTGCGCGATTTCCGCAAGGTCGACCCGTCAACGCCCATCGTGCTGATGGGCTATTACAACCCGGTCTACGTCTACGGAGTCGAGGCCTTCATCGCGGACGCGCTCGCGGCCGGCGTCGACGGCCTCATCATGGTCGACCTGCCGCCCGAGGAGGACGCCGAGCTGTGCACGCCCGCGCTCGCCGCCGGGCTCAACTTCATCCGCCTCGCCACGCCGACCACGGACGCCGCGCGCCTGCCCAAGGTGCTCCAGAACACCTCGGGCTTCGTCTACTATGTCTCGATGACGGGCATCACCGGCGGCGTCATCGCCTCCTACGATGCGGTCGGAGAAGCGGTCTCCCGCATCAAGGCCCATACCGTGCTCCCCGTGGCGGTCGGCTTCGGCGTCAAGACGCCGGAGGATGCCGCCGCCATCGCACGCGGCGCCGATGGCGTCGTAGTCGGCTCGGCGCTGGTCGAGCGGGTGCGCCTCTCGCTCGATGCGGATGGCAAGGCCACCGCGCGCACCGTGCCGGCCGTGACCGAACTGGTCGCCGCTCTGGCCGCCGGCGTGCGGACGGTGAAGAAGGCCGCTTGACGCGGCCCCGAGCGGCTTCCCATCTTTCCCACTCCGGACGCGCCCCCGCGCGGCCCGCGCAAGGACACCCGCCATGAACTGGATTTCCGACGGCGTTCTTCCGAAGATCAAGACGCTGTTCAAGCGCGAGGCGCCGGACAATCTCTGGATCAAGTGCCCCGATTCCGGCCAGCTGGTCTTCCAGAAGGATGTCGAGGCCAACCTCTGGGTGATCCCGGGCTCGAACCATCACCTGCGCATGAAGTCGCTCGACCGGCTCAGGATGATGTTCGACGAGGCGAAATGGCTCGACGTGGCGCTGCCCGAGGTCGCCGCCGATCCGCTGCGCTTCCGCGACGAGAAGCGCTATGTCGACCGCCTGCGCGACGCCAAGGCCAAGGCCGGCATGCAGGACGCCTTCCGCATCGGGTTCGGCCGGGTCGAGGGCATGCCCATGACCATCGCCGTGCAGGATTTCGACTTCATGGGGGGCTCGCTCGGCATGGCGGCGGGGGAGGCCTTCATCAAGGGCGCCGAGACGGCGCTCGAGAAGCGCACGCCCTATGTCGTGTTCGCGGCCTCGGGTGGCGCGCGCATGCAGGAAGGCATCCTGTCGCTGATGCAGCTGCCGCGCACCACGGTCGCCACGCGCCGGCTCCGGCAGGAGGGACTGCCCTATTTCGTCGTGCTAACCAACCCCACCACCGGCGGCGTCACCGCCTCTTACGCGATGCTGGGCGACGTGCACATCGCGGAGCCCGGCGCGCTGATCGGTTTCGCCGGCCCGCGCGTCATCGAGCAGACGATCCGCGAGAAGTTGCCGGAGGGCTTCCAGCGCGCGGAATACCTCAAGGATCATGGCATGGTCGACATGGTCGTCCATCGCCACGAGCTGAAGGCGACCGTGGCCCGCCTCGCGCGGCTTCTGCTGAAGCAGCCCGCGCCGCAGGCCGCGGCCTGACCGGCGCCGGGCAGGCGCGGCCATGGCGATCTCCTCCGACGCGCTGATCGCGCGGCTCCTCGCGCTGCACCCCAAGGCGATCGACCTGTCGCTCGGCCGCATCAGCCGGCTGATGGGCCGGCTGGGGGATCCGCACAGGCGGCTGCCGCCCGTGATCCACGTCGCCGGCACGAACGGCAAGGGCTCCACCGTCGCCTTCATGCGCGCCATCCTCGAGGCGCGCGGCCTCGCCGTGCATGTCGACACCTCGCCCCATCTCGTGCGCTTCAACGAGCGCATCAGGCTCGGCCGGCCCGGCGGCGGCGTGCTGGTCGACGACCACAAGCTGCTCGGCGCGCTCCAGCGCTGCGAGGCCGCCAACGAGGGCGCGCCGATCACCTTCTGGGAGATCGTCACGGCCGCTGCCTTCGTGCTGTTCGCCGAGGAGCCCGCCGATGTGCTGCTGCTCGAGGTCGGCCTCGGCGGCCGGCTCGACGCCACCAACATCGTCGAGCGGCCGGCCGCCGCGGTGGTCACCTCGATCGGCATGGATCATGCCGAATATCTCGGCGACACCATCGCCAAGATCGCCGCCGAGAAGGCCGGCATCTTCAAGCGTGGCGCCCCCGCCGTGATCGCGCCGCAGACCTACCCCGAGGCCGACCGCGTGCTCGTTGCCGAAGCCGAGCGGCTCGGCGCAGGACCGATCTGGATCGGCGGGCAGGACTTCACCGTGCGGGAGGAGGGCGGCCGTCTCGTCTATCAGGACGAGGACCGGCTGATGGATTTGCCGCTGCCGCGCCTTCTGGGCCGGCACCAGCACATCAACGCCGCGACCGCCATCGCCGCCCTGCGCGCGGCCGGCTATGACCTCGCCACGGGCCTGTTCGAGGATGGGCTGAGCAAGGCCGAATGGCCTGCCCGCATGCAGAGGCTGGCGCGCGGCAGGCTGGCGGAGATGTGCCCGCCAGGCGCGGAGCTCTGGCTCGATGGCGGGCACAATGTCGATGGCGGGCGCGTGCTGGCCGAAGCCATGGCCGATCTGCAGGACCGCAACCCCGCGCCGCTGGTCATGATCGTCGGCATGCTCGGCACCAAGGACACGGGCGCGGTGCTCAAGCCCTTCGCCGGGCTGGCGCGCGAGCTGATCGCCGTGCCCATTCCCGGCCAGCATGCCGCCCGCACGCCCGAGGACGTGGCGGATCTCGCCCGCTCCGTCGGCCTCGCGGCCCGGCCCAGCCTCTCGGTTCTCGCGGCGCTCGAGGATGTGCGCAGCCGTGCCTGGCCCGTGCCGCCGCGCATCCTGATCTGCGGCTCGCTCTACCTCGCGGGCGAGGTACTGAACCTCAACGGCACCCCGCCCGCCTGAATCCGGAGCTGGAAACCACGTTCCGGCCTTGGGCTTTACCTTGGCGGCGAAACGCGCTTGAGTGCCTGCGATGCGGCTGGAACGGCCCCTTTTGGGGCCTGATCGGCATGAGGTGCGTGATGTTGCGTCGTTGTCTGGCCGTGTTCGCGGCCCTGTTCGCCCTTGCGCTGGGCATTGCCCCGGCCTCTGCCGGCGTTGATATCCGCGTCGACCTCACCAGCCAGCGCATGGTCGTCCGCACGCCCGACGGGCAGAGCTTCAACTGGGCGGTGTCGTCCGGCCGTCAGGGCTACCGCACGCCGAACGGCGTCTACCGCGCCCAGCGTCTCGAGAAATCCTGGTATTCGCGGAAATATGGCGGCGCCATGCCGAACTCCGTCTTCTTCCGCGGCGGCTATGCCATCCACGGCACGGGCGATGTGGGCCGGCTCGGCCGCCCCGCCTCCCATGGCTGCGTCCGTCTTCATCCCGCCAACGCGGCGAAGCTCTTCGCGCTCGTCAGGGAGCACGGCATGGGCGGAACGCGCATCGCCATCACGGGCGTGGCGCCCGACAGCGGCTCGCAATTCGCCAAGGCGAGGCCCGAGCGCGTGAAGCTGGCCAAGGCCAAGGCCGAGAAGGTCAAGATCGCCAAGGCCAAGCGCAAGCCCGCCGACTGGGCCACCGCCCGCGGCCGCGTGCTGGAGCGCGACGGCTTCTTCGCCCCGCAAGGCGCGCTCGGCTTCCGCCCTGTGACGCAGCAGGGCGATTGGTGGCTCCGTCGCTGAGTTTTGCCCGAAGCCGTGCCTCGGCGGCACGCCCCTTTCCGCGCGATTGAGGTTGTGAGCAACCCTCGGACGCCCTAGATCGCTTCTGGCCGGGCCCGTCTGATCGGGCCGCGGCCAGCTTGGCGGATGGCGATGAGCGAGCCTGTTCTTCTCGACCTCAGCGGATTGAAATGCCCGCTGCCGGCCCTGCGCACGCGCAAGGCCTTGAAGGCGCTTGCCCCGGGGGCGCTGCTGCGCGTCATTTGCACAGACCCGATGGCCGCGATCGACATTCCCCACCTGGTGCGCGAAACCGGCGACGAGCTGGCGGCCGAGGAGCGGCAGGATGGCAAGCTCGCCTTCGACATCCGCAAGGCCCTGGCCTGAGCCGATTCACCAAAGATTGGTTGTATCCATGTCCATTTCTCCATCCGATGTGCTTCGCGCGCTAGAACTCGTCAAGCTGCCGGCCAGCGGCCAGTCACTCACCGCCTCAGGCCGTGTCAGTTCAGTGGCGGTGGACGCCGGCAAGGTGATGTTCTCGATCGCCATCGACCCGACCGAGGCCGGCGCCATGGAGCCGGTGCGGCAGGCGGCCGAAAGCGCCGTGAAGGGCCTGCCCGGCGTCACCCAGGCCTTCGTGGCGCTGACGGCCGACCGCGCCCCCGCCAAGCCCACGCCCGCCCAGGCGGCCCGCGCTCAGACAGGCGCGGGCCCGACGCCCAAGGCCGCCGGCGTGCCCGGCGTCAGGCACATCGTGGCGGTGGCGAGCGGCAAGGGCGGCGTCGGCAAGTCGACCACGGCGGCCAATCTCGCCGTCGGCCTCGCCGCCATCGGCCTCAGGGTCGGGAT
>JAIXZF010000367.1 GCA_027489835.1 Hyphomicrobiales bacterium | reverse complement strand
TGCTCGATGGGCAAGGAGCCCTGCGCGCCGCCGCACAACCGCTATTCGATGACGCTGGTCGACGTGGCCCCGGCCGATCTCGATCGCGTCAAGCGCATCTCCGCGCAGCACGTGCTGCCCGAATGGGCCACTCGCTGCGAACGCGTCTACACCGGCTGCAAGGAGGCATGGAACGGCACGATCGGACGCGCGCGCGCCATCGCCATCCCGTGAGCGGCGGAACCCGCCGATGAGCCACTATGACGAACGGAACCCGATCGCCCGCGCGATCGGCGGGCCCGTGCGCTGGATGCAGATCCTCTGCGGCTGGGCGCTGATGGCGATCTGCTTCGCCACGGTCTACGACATCGTGGCCCGGCGGCTCTTCGGCCACTCGGTGCAGGGCGTCAACGAGGTCGGCGCCTATCTGCTGGCGATCGTCTCGGCGTTCGGCTTCTCGTCGGCCCTGCTTCAGAAGGCGCATACGAGGGTCGATTTTCTGTTTCCCTACATGCCCCGCATCGTCGCCTCGACGCTCAACATGGTCGCCATGGTGACGCTGGCGATGCTGGCCGTGCTGTCGGCCTGGTATGCCTGGGGCGTGCTCGACGAGACCCTGCTGTTCGACAGTCGGGCCTCGACGCCCCTGCAGACGCCGATGTGGATCCCGCAGGGCTTGTGGCTGGCAGGGCTCGGCGTCTTCGCCGGTGTCGCCTGCGCCTGCGCGGTTCACGCGCTGATCCTGTTCGTCACCGACCGCGACGAACTCGACGCGCTCTACGGCCCGCTCAGCGTCGAAGGGCAGATCGATGTCGAGACGCAAGGAACGCTGCCACCCGTCGGCGAGGGCAAGCCTTCATGACCATCTCCCTTGCAGCCGTTTCGATCGGCTTCGCCGGCATGCTTCTGCTGCTGTTCCTTGGCCTGCACGTCGCGACGACGATGTTCGTCGCCACCTTCACCGCCATCCTCGTCTATTTCGGCCCGCAGATGATGGCGATCTACGGCACGCAGCTATGGAGCGCGATGGAGGATTACATCCTGCTGTCGATCCCGCTCTACATTCTGCTCGGCGAGATCCTCGTCAGGTCCGGAGCGACCGACAAGATGTACAGCTCGATCGCCCTCTGGCTCGGCCGCCTCCCCGGAGGCCTGCTGCACACCAACATCGGCGCCTCCGCCCTGTTCTCGGCCGTGTCCGGCTCGTCGGTCTCCACCGCCGCCACCATCGCCACGGTCGCCCTGCCCTCCTTCCGCAAGCGCGGCTTCGACGACCGGATGGTGCTCGGCTCGATCGCGGCGGGGGCGTCGCTTGGCAACCTGATCCCGCCGGGGATCGCGTTCATCGTCTATGCCGCCCTGACCAACGCCTCCGTGGGCCAGCTCTACGCCGGGGCGATCATCCCGAGCGTCGTCATGGTCGTGCTGTTCATGGGCACCATCATCGCCATCGCTCTGCTGCGGCCGGACCTGATGGGCCCGCGCGAGCCGCATGTCGGTCTTTCGGTCCGCATTCGGCGGCTGGCGGACCTCACCGGGCCGCTCGTCGTCTTCGCCGTCATCATGGGGTCGATCTACACGGGCTGGGCGACGGTCACGGAGTCCGCCGCGCTGTCCGTGATCGTGGCTCTCGTCGTCGCGGCGGCGAACCGGACGCTGTCGATCAGGATGCTGCACGAATGCTTTGTGGCGACGGCCAATCTGACCGCGATCACAATGCTCATCCTCGCGGTCGCCTTCTTCCTCAACTTCGCGCTCGGAAGCTTGAACGTCACGCAGGCGCTGAGCGGCTTCGTGGCCGGCCTCGGCCGCACGCCGACCGAATTGATGTGGATTCTCGCGGCCTTCTACGTGCTGCTCGGCATCTTCTTCGAGACGCTTCCGATGATGGTCGGCACCGTGCCGATCGTCTTCCCGATCATCGTCGCGATGGGGATCGATCCGGTCTGGTTCGGCGTGTTCATCGTCCTGATGTGCGAGCTGTCGCTGCTCAGCCCGCCCGTGGGCATGACGCTCTACGTCATCCAGGCCGTGCGCAGGGAGGGTAACATCAAGGAGGTCTTCCTCGGCACCTTCCCCTTCGTCGCCGCGATGGTGTTGATGACGGCGCTGCTGATCCATTTCCCGTGGATGGCGACGGAGCTGCCGAAGCGCATGTTCGCGCCATGACGCGCTCCTGCTAGGCTCCCACGATGACTCCCGCCCCCGAAACGCCGCCGGCGAGCGGCATGGCCCGCCGCCGCATCGGCATGCTGACGCCGTCCTCCAACACCGTGCTCGAACCCGTGACGCAGGCGATGCTGGCGGCCACGCCGACGATCACCGCGCATTTCAGCCGGTTCAAGGTGACGGAGATCGCGCTCGACGCGGGCGCTCTGGCGCAGTTCGACGACAGCCCCATCCTTGCCGCGGCAGAGCTCCTTGCGCACGCGAAGGTCGACGTCATCTCGTGGAACGGCACTTCGGCAAGCTGGCTGGGCCTCGATCGCGATCTTCGGCTGAAGGAACGGATCGAGGCCGCGACCGGCATCCGCGCCAGCACCTGCATCCTCGCCCTCGTCGACATCCTCGGGCGCATCGGCGCGCGCTCGCAGGCGCTCGTCACGCCCTACACCGAAGACGTCCAGCGCCGGATCGTCGCCACCTATGCGGCGCACGGACTGAGCTGCCCAGCGGAGCGCCATCTCGGAATCCGCGACAACTTCACCTTCGGCACGGTTCCCGAAGCCGAGATCGGCGCGATGATCATCGACTGCCTTGCAGAGTCGCCGGATGCCGTCACCATTCTGTGCACGAACGTGAACGGCGCGAAGATCGCCGCCCGGCTCGAGCCTCCCGGCGGGCCGATGCTGCTGGATTCGGTGGCCGTCACGCTCTGGGGCTGCCTGACGGCGGTCGGCGTGCCGCCCCGCATCATCGAGGGCTTTGGCCGCATCTTCAGCGATCCAAGGCTCAATCCCTGACGAGGGGGCCGTGCGCGATGCGCGCGGCCAGCGCCGGATCGAGGCCGGAGCTCGGCTTGGCCGCCGGGCGGCTGAAGCCTCCGGCGCGGGCCTTGAGCGGCTTCAGCGCGCCGAGTCCTTCGGCCTGCTTGATCGCCGCCTGAACCTGATCGACCAGCGGCACCGGGATGCGCCCAGCCACCCTGGCGGCCAGGCCCGCAAGCGGCGCTCCGGCCAGGATGATGGCATCCGCCCCGTCCTCTTCGACCGAGACGCGCGCCAGATCGACCAGCGCGGCCTCCTTTTCGTCCTGCACGTCGGCAATGCTGCGGAACGCGCCCGGCAGGCAGCGTATCCCCGCGCAGCGCCCGGCCAGCCCGTGGCTTTCGACGCATTCGCGGTACCAGGGCTCCATCGCGGCGGCGAAGGTGACGATGCCAAAGCGGCGCCCGAGCATGCAGGCCGTCAGCATGGCGGCTTCCGACATGCCGATGACCGGCTCGTCGAACAGCTCGCGCGCCGCGAACAGCCCGGGGTCGCCGAACGCCGCGATGATGGCGACGTCGAACGTGCCCTGCCGGGCGGCGAGCATCTCGAGCGCGATCGCTCCGGCCACCTGCGCCTCGGCGCGGCTGGAGATGTAGGGCACGCCGCGCGGCGCCGTTGCGGGCGTGATGATCGTGCCCCCGGCGGTCACCTGCCGCGCCGCCTTCAGCAGCCGGTCCGTGATCGCCTCGGTCGTGTTGGGGTTGAGCAGCAGGATGCGCGTCATGGTCCGTTCCAGATCCCGGCCTCGGATAGCGCCCTCTCCGCTTCCGCGGCGAAGGCGAGCACCCTTGCATCCGAACCGACGGGACCGACGATCTGCAACCCGACCGGCAGCCCGCCGCGGCCGCGGCCGCAGGGGATCGAGATCGCCGGCGCATGGGCGTGGTTGAACAGCGGCGTGAACACGGCATGGCCTCGCGGGTCGACCTCGCGGCCACCGATGACCGGCGGGCCGAGCTGGCCATGGGGCCACGCCACGCAGGGCGTCGTGGGGCACAGAAGCAGGTCGTGCGCCGCGAAGAAGGAAGCGAGGCTGCGCCGCACGGTCTGACTCGCCTCGAGCGCCAGAGCGACCTCCGCGCCCGTCAGTGCGAAGCCCCGCTCGATCTGCGCCCCGACATCGGGATCGATCCGCTCTGGCGCGGCGCGCCATCCGGCCCCGTGCAGCGCGGCCAGCCCCGCGAACTGGAGATGGGGCAGGACGGCCCTCTCATGGGCGGGCGGCCAAGCGGGCGCGGCCGTGGTGAAGCGATGGGAGAGCCGACGCAGCGCCTGGCAAGCCCGGTCGAAGGCAGCGGCAACGTCGTCGTCGACGGGCGCGTCCAGACCCAGCGTCGAAGCCACCGCGATGTCGAGGCGTCGGCCCCTAGGCTCGGGAGCATCGAGGTCGCGGCTCTCGGCGTCGAAGGGATCGCGGCCGGCGATGACCCCGAACAGCAGCGCGGCGTCGGCCACGTCCCGCGTGATCGGCGAAATGCAGCTGATGCCCCAGAAGGGCTCGGGAAAGCCGAATGGATGAGGCACCGCGCCCTGGCTCGGCTTGAACCCGACGACGCCGCAATGGGCGGGCGGCCGGCGGCTGGAGCCGCCCGCATCGGTCCCGAGCGAAAGAGGCGCGAGGCCCGCGGCCACCGCGGCGGCATTCCCGCCCGATGACCCTCCAGGCGTCAGCGCCGAATCCATCGGATGCCGCGTGACGCCGTGCAGCGGCGTCGCGGTCACGCCCTTGCAGGCGAACTCCGAGCAGGCTCCGATCGCGATCACGATCGCGCCCGCCGCCTTGGCCCGGGCGACGGCCATCGCATCCCGGGGCGCGACATGGCCCGCGAACAGCGCGGAGCCCTGCGTGATCGGCCAGCCCTCGACCCAGATGTTGTCCTTGACGATCAGCGGAACCCCGGCGAGCGGCAGATCGACCCCGGCTTCGAGGCGCGTCCGCACCTGCCGCGCCTCGGCCAGCGCGGCCTCGCCACCGATGACAGTCAACGCGCGCAACCGGTCCTGGCTTGCGGCGCAGCGCTCGAGCGCCTCGGCCACCACCGTGACGGGATCGAGCACCCCTGTGGTCACGCCATGGGCGATGTCGCGTGCGCTGACGGGCTTCATTTGCGGATCATCATCCAGAACGCGGCGAGACAGCAACACAGGCCGACGACGCCATAAGCCAGCCGCAACCCGCCGGCAGCCGCAAGGCCGGAAATCAGCAGCGGGCCGCAGAACAGCCCGGCATAGCTGGCCGTCAGCACGGCGCCCGTCGCCTCAGCCATGCGTCCGGGCGGCGCGCAGCGCGCCACCTCCGCGAGGAAGACGCCATTCCAGCCGCTGGCCGTCAGCCCGAACGGAACGGCGACCGCCGCGACGGTCCAGGGCGACGGCCCGGCGGGCAAAAGCGCCGCCGCGGCCGCGCAGGCCCCCATCGCGACGCCGAGCCCGACGAGCACCGGCCGCGCCGCGCCAAGCGAAGTCGCAAGCGCGCCCCAGGACAGCCGCCCCACGAGCCCGCCCGCCTGCGCCGCGCCCAGCAGCAGGCCCGCGGTCACGTGCCCGAGGCCGAGCGTGCCGACGAGATAGCTCACCAGGAAGACGTTGAGGGTCAGCTGCATGGCAGAGAACGGAACCGATATCGCGGCGAGCGCCCCGATCTGGCGGTCCTGCCGCAGCAGCGCCCAGGCGGCGCGGGCATCCATGGCGCCGGCGCTGGCCCGCGTCAGCCCGTCATAGCGCCCGCGCAGCATGAGGAAGGCGCCGAGCGCCACGGCCGCGACGGCGACCACGGCGAGATAGCCGAGCCGCGGATCCGCCAGCGCCAGCGTTGGCAGGGTCAGCGACGCGACGATGGCGCCGAGCTGGTTGCCCGTCTGGCGGATCGAGAAGATCAGCGGGCGCTGCTCCGGCCGCGCAAGCCGCCCGAGCAGCGCCGAGCTCGCCGGCGTCTCGGGGCCGAAGGCGAGGCCGAGCACGAGCCCGGCGAGGCCGAGCGCCACCGTCGCGCCGCTCGCGCCGAGCGCCATCGAGGCGATGACAGCCGCCATGCACAGGCTGGCGACGCCGAACGATCCGAAGCGCCGCACCAGCGCGCCGCCCCACAGCGCCCCGACCATGCCGACGCCGAAGCAGCTGGCGCTGAACAGCGCGATCATGCCCTCCCCGAGCCCGAGCCGCGGCGCGAGCACGCCGGGCGCGAACAGGGCCATGGCGACAATTCCCTGCAGCGCGGTCATGGCGGCCAGCGCAGGCCACAGCGCGGGAAGCGGGTTGGCGGAACCGGCCGTCAAGGATAGCGTCCGAAACGGGACGGATCAGGGGGCGAGGCCATCATGGCTGCGGGCGGCATTTCAATTCACGCGGTCGACGTCGCCAACGGGCGCACCGCCGTCGGCATGCGTGTCGAGATCGTCGAGATCGGACCCGTCGAACGGCTGGTCGCCAGGGGCGAAATCGGCCCCAACGGCGTTTTCGACCATGCGAGCGCGCAGGGCGAAGGCGTCGGCGAGGGGCTCTATGAGGCGCGATTCCACATCGGCGCGTATTTCGTGGCGCGGGGCGAGCCTCAGGGCATCCTGGACGTGGCGCCGTTCCGCTTCGTGATCCGCGACGCCAGCCAGCATTTCCACCTGCCGTTGAAGTTCACGGCGCACGGCTATTCGCTCTACCGCGGCGCCTGACATCCTCAGCGGATCCGCCGCGAAAGGCCCGCGAAGCGCTCCATCAGCATCAGAGCCACGATCGTGATCATGATCATCACGCCCGAAACCGCGGCGATGGTCACGTCGAGGCGGCCCTCGAGATCCTGCCACATCCGGATCGGCAGCATGTCGGTGCGCGCATCCCGCAGGAACAGCGACACCGGCACGTTGTCGAAGGACGACATGAAGGCGAGGAACGCGCCGGCCATGATGCCGGGCCGGATCAGCGGCAGGGTGATGCGCCGGAACGAATACCAGCGCGACGCCCCGAGACTGGCCGAACTTTCGAGCAGAACGGTGTCGAGCTGGGCGAGCGCCGCGACCGTGGTCCGGATCACGTAGGGCACGCACACGATGGTGTGCCCGACGACCAGCGTCAGCGGCGAGATCGGCAGGCCGACCAGGCTGAACAGCATGAGCGCCGACAGCCCGAAGGCGAGCGCAGGCAGCACGAGCGGCGACATGAACAGGGAATCGAGCAACCGCGCGCTCAGAGTGCGGGAACGGGCGATGGCCAGCGACGCGGCGACGCCGAGCACGACCGAAAGCACCGTGGTCCAGAACGCGACCTGGAAGCTGTTCCAGGCGGCGAACTGCAGCTGCCAAGCGTCGAGCAGCGCCACATACCAGCG
>JAIXZF010000114.1 GCA_027489835.1 Hyphomicrobiales bacterium | reverse complement strand
GCCACGGCTCCGGCATGCACGAAGCCATGCTGCTGGCTGACCGAGCCGCCCACGGCGAGCCCGATCTCGACGGCGCCGGGCTTCACGACGCCGAGGCTTGCGCCCAGCGTCGCCATCAGCCCCTGCCGGGCGAAGCTGGCGCGCACCCTTGCTTCAAAGTCGGGATCCCGCGGCTCCCTGCCTCCGGTTTCGGCCGCAGCCATCTCAGGCGGCCCTCGCCGCACCCGGCGACGCCTCGCGCGATACGCGGGCGACCGCCGCCCGGAACTGCTCGAGCCCGGCATCGGGCGCCATGCACAGCGTGGCGAGGCCCTGCCGGAAGGCGCGCGCGCCCTGCCGGCCGGTGAACAGCCCGGTGAGATGGCGCGTGATGGCGTGAAGCCGCGTGCCCCGCTCCAGCTCCGCCGCGATGTAGGGTTCGTAAGACTGAACCGCCTCGAAGACGTCGCCCGCCGGCGCGGAAGCCTCGAACAGGGTCGGATCGACGTCGAGCAGGATTTCCGGGTTCTGGTAGGCCTCCCGCCCCACCATCACGCCGTCGAGCACCTCCAGATGCGCGCGGCACTCGTCCATGCGGCGCAGGCCGCCATTGACGGCGATGGACAGATCCGTGTTGTCCGCCTTCAGCCTGTGCACCCTGTCATGGTCGAGCGGAGGGATCTCGCGGTTCTCCTTCGGCGACAGGCCCTGCAGCCAGGCCTTCCGGGCGTGGACGATCAGCGCATCGGCGCCCGCGGCCTTCACCATGGCCACGAAGGCGTCCAGCGTCTCCTCGGTGTCCTGGTCATCGACGCCCAGCCGGCACTTGACCGTGACCGGGATCGCGACCGCCGCCTTCATCGCGGCCACGGCCTCGGCCACGATCGTCGGCGTCTTCATCAGGCAGGCGCCGAACGCGCCGCCCTGCACGCGGTCCGACGGGCAGCCGCAATTGAGGTTGATCTCGGCATAGCCAAACGCCTCGCCGATGCGCGCGGCCTCGGCGAGCCTGCCGGCATCGTTGCCGCCGAGCTGCAGCGCGACGCGGCCTTCCGCGGCCGGATTCCAACCGATCAGGCGCTCGCGGTCGCCATGCACCACGGCGTTGGCCGTCACCATCTCGCTGTAGAGCAGGGCCTCGCGCGTCAGGACGCGGTGGAAAGCCCGGCAATGCCGGTCAGTCCAATCCATCATCGGTGCGACCGAAAATGTGCGTCCCTTGTCGGTCATCTGACAGGCTTGTCGTCCACGCGCTGCGTCTTGAGGGTTTGTATCGCCGACTGTGTGCCTCAACGCGGTTGATGTGTCGAGATGACGGGCTGTGGCGAGCGGCGTGATGTCGCCGCGCGATCCGGTACTCGGCCGGAGCCGCCGCTCCCTCTTCCTGCCCGCTCGCCGATAGCAGCTCCCGTGCGGGGCTCAAACCGCGGCGAAGCGGTGCAGGTCGTCGGCCAGCCTGCGGGCCAGTTGCTCGGCCGGCGGCGAGAGCTCACGTTGGGCCGGCGCGACGAGCCCGATCCTGAGCGTGTTGATGACCGTCGACTCCAGCGGCCGCCAGGCGATGTCGCCGTTCTCGATCTCGTGCAGGAAGCCGAGCCGCGTGAACAGGGACACGCCCATGTTCAGCATGATCGCGAGCTTGAGCATCTGGATGGAGTTCGACTGGAGCTTGGGCTTGAGCTGGTCCTTGAAGGTGGTGAAGGCCGCGTCGACGTCGGCCCCCTTGGGCAGCGGGCCCGATTGCGTCAGCACGGGATACTGGTTCACCTCGTCGAAGCCGAGGCTGAGGCGGGAGGCCAGCGGATGGTCGGCGCGCATCACCACGCCGATCGGCGCGGAGATTTCAGTGAGGAACCGCACCGAAGGCGGCGTCCGGCCAACGAAAGTGAAGCCGATGTCGACCTCGCCGGCCCCGACCAGCGCGGAGACATCCGGAGGCGCCACCGCCATCACCGAATAGGTCACCGCCGGAAA
The DNA here is from genome assembly GCA_027489835.1 of Hyphomicrobiales bacterium. GTDB lineage: Bacteria > Pseudomonadota > Alphaproteobacteria > Rhizobiales > Beijerinckiaceae > Allobosea. Next base: position 6,417 of record JAIXZF010000114.1, on the reverse strand, counting down.
GTCCACCCGGAAGCGGTCGATGGCGCGCGGAAGGAAGTCGACCAGCAGGGAATCCACGGCGGCGATCGAGACATGTCCCGAGCGGGCCGAACGCAGATCGTCGATGGCGCTGCGCACGCGCTCGAAATCATGCAGCGTGTCGGAGACGTGCCGCAGCAGCAGCTCGCCCGCCACGGTCAGCCGCATGCCGCCGGGCAGGCGGTCGAACAGCGGCGTGCCGAGCTGCGCCTCGAGGTTGAGGATCTGCCGGTTGAGCGCGCTGGCCGCGACGTTGAGCACACCGGCCGCCTTGCGGATGGAGCCAGCCCTGGCGACCTCGCGAAAGTAGCCGAGCGCCGCGGCATGCAGCATCAGCGCCCCTGCCAGACGGGCTTGCGCTTCTCGAGGAAGGCGCGGACGCCTTCCTCGGAATCTTCGGAGGCGAGCGCCTCGACCAGGGCCGGCAGCCTCTGCGCCTGCGCCTCGACGGCGGTGAGGTGAGCCGTGCGCCGAACCACCTGCTTGATGGCGCGCACCGAGAGCGGCGCGCAGGCGAGGATGTCGGCCAGCCAGCGCTCGACGGCCGCGTCGAGGCCGGCGCGCGGGGCCACCTCGTTGACGATTCCGAGGGTCAGCGCCTCGGGGGCCTTGATGCGGCGGCCCGTCAGCATGATGCCCATCGCGGCACGGAAGGAGATCTGCCGCTGCAGCAGGGTCATGCCGCCATCGAGCGGCAGGCGCCCGACGCGCGCCTCGGGCAGGCTGAACGTCGCTTCCTCCGCCGCCACGACGATATCGCAGCCCAGCACCATCTCGAAGCCGCCCCCGGCCGCATGGCCGTTGACGCGGGCAATGACGGGAATGTCGAGGCTCTGGCGCAGGGCGATGCCGCCGAAGCCGTTGGTCCGCGCCTCCGCCCAATAGGCGAGGCCGCTCTTGCCGCTGCCGCCCTTCATGTCGGCGCCCGTGCAGAAGGCGCGGTCGCCGCCGCCGGTGAGCACCACGGCACGGATGCCCCGATCCGCCTCGATGGCGTCCCAGATGCGCTCCAGCTCCCGTTCGGTGGCAGCGTCGACGGCGTTCAGCACCTCGGGCCGGTCGATGGTGACGCGGGCGACATGGTCCCGGGTCTCGAAATGGACCGGCATCACTCCGCCGCCTGGCGCCGCGCCAGCCCGATCTCCTCGAGCACCGCATCGGTGTACTGGCCGAGCCTCGCCGGCGGGATGCGGATCGTCACCGGCGCGCCTTCCATGTGGATGGGCGAGCCGATGACCCTGACGCGCTCGACCTCGCCGTCGGCCTCCAGCACCATGCCGTTGATCGCGGTCTGCTCGTCGGCCAGCGCCTCGGCGAGGCTGCGGACCGGCGCGCAGAGCAGGTCCTGCTCCTCGAGCCGGGCGAGCCAGTGGGCGGTCGTGCCCGAGCGGAAGCGCTCGCGGAAGATTCCCTGGAGCGCCTTCTTGTTCTCGACCTGCCGGGAGTGGTCGACGAAGCGCGGGTCCAGCGACAGATCGTCGACCCCGAGCGCCGTCGAGATGTCCCTCAGCGGATTGGCCTTGAACGCGCCGACCATGACGAGGGCGCCGTCCGATGTCTCGAACACGCCGGACAGCGGCATCGCGCCCCAATTCACCTCACGCCCGCGCATCAGATGGGCTGTACCCTCCTGCGTCTGCGCGGCCAGCATGGAATCGAGCAGCGAAACGCTGATGCGCTGCCCCTTGCCGGTCTTGGCGCGCTGGAGGAGCGCGAGGAGCACCCCCTGCACCAGATGCATGCCCGCCGAATAATCGGCGAAGGTCGTCGCATGGACCGCCAGCGGCTGGTCGGCGTCGGAGCGCCGGTGCATCACGCCCGACATGGCCTGCGCCAGCACGTCCTGCCCGCCCTTGTGGGCGTAGGGTCCGGTCAGCCCATAGCCGGTGCCGACGGCGTAGATCAGCCGCGGATTGAGCGCGGACAGCTCCTCCCAGCCGAAGCCCAGCCGCTCCATCACGCCGGCGCGGAAATTGTTCACGACCACGTCGGCGCTGGCGCACAGCTTCAGCACGGCGGCCTTGCCCTCTGGGCTGCGCGTGTCGAGCACGATCGAGCGCTTGTTGCGGTTCAGCGAGCAATAGACCGGCCCGAGCAGACCCGCAGGGTCGTTGGGGAACGCCGTCCGCGAGAGGTCACCCGTACCCGGCTTCTCGATCTTGATGACGTCAGCGCCGTAGTCGGCCAGCATCTGCGTCGCCACCGGCCCCATCATCACCTGCGTGAAGTCGATGACGCGGATTCCCGCCAGCGGCAGTTCGTTTTCGCTGCTCACGCGACCGTCTCCAGAAGTTTCGCATTGGCCGAGGGCCTGTCGCCCGGATCGCCCCCCTGCGCGCGGACACGGCCGCGGATGGCGGCCGCATCGACATGACGCAGCTTGATGCCGGCCGAAAGCGCCAGCGCGGCGGCGACGCCCGCCGACTGGCCCATAGACATGCAGGGCGGAATTTCCCGCGACAGCTTCTGCGCGGATTCCGTGGCCGAGTAGTGCCGCCCCGCCACCAGCAGGCCCTCGATGCCGACCGGCAGCATGGCGCGGTAGGGCGTGTAGTAGTCCCGCCCCCGCGCCACCGTATCCTCGAACCAGACGCGGTCGTTCACGTCGCTCTTGGTCACCACGTATTCGCCCTTGAGCAGCCGGGTCTGGCGCACGCCGAGCTGGGGCGCGACGTCGATGACGTGGCAACGCTCGAAGCCGGGCATGTTGGCGCGGATGAAGTCGACGGTCGCGTAGATGCGCTCGCGGCCGTCGAAATCGGCGCGCGTCTGGTCCTCGACCTTCATCGCGTCGTAGCCGGTCATGTGCGGGCAGTTGCACCAGACGATGCCCGGCAACGGGGTCGAGAGCCACCAGCGGTCCCAGGCGCCGCCGATCATCTTCTTGACCTGCTTGTCGAGCAGGGCGAAGCGCTCGGGCTCCTCGAAGCGGAAGCGCTCGGCCGCCTCGGTGTCCACGCCGCCGAGGCGGAACACCGTAGTGACCATGTAGGAGCCTTCCGTGAAGGCCGCGCCGGCTGCGGCGGCCACGTCGAGGTCGCCGGAGGTGTCGATCACCACGTCGCCGAGGATGGCCTGGCGCCCGGCCTTGGTCTCGCAGATCACGCCCTTGATCGCGCCGTCGCGGACGATCGCCTTCGAGAACCAGGAATGCAGCCTGACATCGACGCCGGCCTCGGCGATCATCACGTTGGACATCCGCTTCCAGCCATCGGGATCGAAGGCGGCCGCCATCACGATCGGCATCGGCTTGGACGAGGAGCGGAAGTCGAACAGGCCCCAATGGGCCCATTTGCGGTGCACGTCCCAGCCCTGCCGGCGATCCTCCGGCGGGGGATAGACACAGGCGCCGACCGTCTCCATCCGCTCGATCATCTCCATGCACAGCCCGGTGACGGTCACCTCCTGGCCGTTGTTCATGTCGTCGAGCACCAGCACCATGCCGCCCGAGGCCAGCCCGCCGAGATAGGGATAACGCTCGATCAGCGTGACCGAGCAGCCTTCCCGGCGCGCGGCGATGGCGGCCGAGAAGCCGGCCGGGCCGCCGCCGACGACCACGACGTCGGACCGGGCGACCACGGGCGCCGAGCCCGGGCCCTCCTCGATGGTCATGGGATGGGACATGCGCGCTCTCCGTTCAGACGGCGGCCACGGGCTGCCAGCGCACCACGAGGCGCTCGATCAGCGTGATGGTCAGGAAGAACAGCACCGAGAAGGCCGAGCCCACGATCACCGTGGCGTAGAGCATGGCGCTGTCGAAATTGTAGGTGGACTGGATGATGAGCGCGCCGATGCCGGTAGTGGATCCGATCCACTCGCCGACGATGGCGCCGATGACGGCCGTCGAGGCCGCGATCTTGAGCGCGGAGAACAGGTAGGGCAGCGCGTTCGGCATGCGGAGCTTGAAGAAGATCTCGCGCCGGGAGGCGGACAGCACCTTCATCAGCTCGAGCGATTGCGGGTTCACCGATTCGAGCCCCCGCACCATGTTCACCAGCGTCGGGAAGAAGCAGATCAGCGCGGCGATGGCGATCTTCGGCTCCATGCCGTTGCCGAGCAGCAGCACGAGGATCGGCGCCTTGGCGACGACCGGAATGGTGTTGATCAGAACCACCACCGGAAAGAAGGCCTGCTCCATCGACTTCTTGTGGACAAACACCGTGGCGATGAGGATCGCGGCGGCGTTGCCCAGCAGGAAGCCGGAGATCGCCTCGATGGCGGTCGGCAGCAGGTTGGTCATGAGGATGCCGAACCGTCCGACCAGCGTCGCCGCGACCAGCTGCGGCGAGGGCGCCACGAAGGTCGGCACCTTGAGGATGTAGACCAGCGCGGCCCACACGCCGATCAGCGTCGCGATGCCGGCCACGGGCAGGATGCGCCGGCGCAGCCGGGCGCGCGCCTGCCGGGCGCGGAAGGCATCCTCCGCGGCCCTGATCGCGGCCGCCCGGTTGGTGGCGAAGCCTCCGTCGTCAAGCGCGATCGTCAATGCACGCTCCCCAGATGGCCGCGCAGGCGCGAGGCGATCCCGACGAATTCGGCCGTGTCGCGGATGGCGAGGCTGCGGTCCTTCGGCAGAGCGATCGTCTCCAGCGCAGCGACGCGGCCCGGATTGGCGGACAGCACCAGCACCTGCTCGGCAAGGAACACGGCCTCGTAGACCGAATGCGTGACGAACAGGATCGTGGCGCCGGTCGCGGCCCAGATGCGCCGCAGCTCGGCGTTCAGCCGGTCGCGGGTGAGTTCGTCCAGAGCCCCGAACGGCTCGTCCATCAGCAGCAGGCGCGGCCCTCCGAGCAGGGCGCGGGCGATGGACACGCGCTGGCGCATGCCGCCGGACAGCTCATGAGGGTAGCTGCCCTCCCAGCCCTCCAGCCCCACCAGCGCCAGCAGTTCCCGCGGCGTGGCGGCGCCGGCGGGAAGGCTGCGGCGGCCACCCACCTCGAGCGGCAGTTCGACATTCTCGAGAGCGGTGCGCCATGGCAGCAGCGCCGCGTCCTGGAAGACGAAGCCGAGCGCCCGCGCCTTGCGCGCCTCTTCGGGGGTCGAGCCCAGCACGGACATGCGCCCTTCCGAGGGCGCGATGAGGTCGGCCACCACCCGCAGCAGCGTGGACTTGCCGCAGCCGGACGGGCCGAGCAGGCTGGTGAAGCCGCCCGGCTCGACCTGGAACGACACGTCCTCGAGCGCCGTCACCGTGCGGCGCTCGTTGATGAAGCGCACCGAGACGCCGCGGCAATCGACGGCTGGCGTGGACATGACGGCAGACCGTCAGCCGATCTTCGGACGGGAATCGGCCGTGGCCCTGAGGATGTCGAGCGTCATCACCTCCTCGAGCTTCGGCACGCGCTTGGTGAACTGGCCCAGCTCGGCGTAGAGCGCGATCTGGTCCTGCCAGACGGCCGGGTCCATCGCGCCCCAGCCTTCGGCCTTCGTCTTCTCGGTGAAGGCGTATTCCAACATCACCTTGGCCGCCTCGAGTTCGTCGGCGCGGTTGAGGTTGGGGAACTCCTTGACGAGGAAATCGACCGCCTTTTCCTGGTTGGCATGGGCGTAGGCCCACCCCTTGGCGGTGGCGCGCAGGAACTTGGCCAGCACGTCGGACTTCTTCGCGATGGTGTCCGAGGTCGCGTAATAGGGCAGCGCGTAGAGCCGGACGCCGGTGTCCCACAGGCGCATGTCGACGCGCTGGTCGCCGAGGACCTTCAGCGCCGTGGTGTTGGTGAGCCAGCCGGTCACGACGTCGACTTGGCCCGTCAGAAGCGGCGCCATGTCCGCGCCGATGGTGACGATGGTCACGTCCTTCTCGGCGATCTTGTTCTTCGCGAGCAGGGCGCGCAGCAGGATGACGCCGGTCGCCTGGATGCCGACCTTCTTGCCGACGAGGTCCTTTGGCTCGCGCACCGGGTTCTTCTTCAGCGAGAAGAAGGTGTAGGGATGGACCTGCGCGCCGGTCGCGAAGCACTTGATCGGAATGTCCTGCGAGGCTGCGAGCATCAGCGAGGGGCTGGAGGAAACCTGCCCGACCTCGAAGCGCCCGGCGGCGACCACCGCGACGCCGTCGATGTTGGGCCCGCCCGCCTGGAAGCGCAACTCCACGCCCTCCGCATCGTAGTAGCCTAGCGCCTTGGCGCAGACCTCGCCGATCTGGTTGCCCGACAGGAGCCAGCCCAGTTGCAGGTTCACCACCGCCTTGCCCTGCGCGCTGGCCTCGACGCTCAGAAGGGGGCCGAGCCCGGTGGCCGCTCCCGCGGCCAGAGCGCCCTTGATCGCGGCGCGGCGTGTCATCGACGTCATGGCTGTCCCCCGGCTTGGCTGGCGGCCATGCGCCCCCAGCGACGATCCCTGCGAAATATCAGCACACCCCCTCGTGTACGCGCCAGCGCTAAATATCGTCAGATG
>JAIXZF010000469.1 GCA_027489835.1 Hyphomicrobiales bacterium | reverse complement strand
ATCGTGATCGTGACGAAGAAGGACTTCCCGGCCAACAACCTTCGCGAGTTCATCGCCTACGTGAAGGCGAACCCGGACAAGGTGAACCAGGCCCATGCGGGCGTCGGCTCCACGGCCTTCACCACCTGCGTTCTGCTCAAGGCGCAGATGGGCGTGCCGAAGCTCAACGCCGTCGCCTATCGCGGCACCGGCCCGGCGCTGAACGACCTCGTCGGCGGCCAGGTGGACTTCATGTGCGACCAGGTGACGAACCTCACCCCGCAGATCATCGCCGGCAACATCAAGGCCATGGGCATCGCCACGCCGCAGCGCCTGGCCGTGCTGCCGAACGTGCCGACCACGATCGAGGGCGGGCTGCCCGACTACCAGATCAGCGGCTGGAACGCGATCTTCGGGCCCAAGGCGCTGCCGGCCGACATCCAGGCCAAGCTCGTCGACGCGCTCGACAAGGCGCTGGAGGACCCGACCACCAACAAGCGCCTCGCCGACCTCGGCACCGTCATTCCGAACAAGCAGGAGCGCTCGCCCGCCGGCCTCGCTGCCGTGCTGACGCGCGACCTCGCCCTGCTCGACAAGCCGCTGCGCGAGACCGGCGCCGTCGGTCAGTGATCCAGCTCCAGGGCTGGCAGGCTTCATGCTTCGGGACGGCGGGTCGCAAGGCCCGCCGTTTCTCTTGGGAAGGACGCATTGCATGCGCGAGGTCAGGTTGCCCATCGTCCCGGTCACGGCCGAGGCCTTCGCGCCCTTCGGCCGGCTGTTCGCACCGAGCGGCGCGCGCAGCTTCGGGCGCGACAATTTCGACGGCTGGATCATGCCCTTCAGGGCCGAGGGGCCGGCGCGGCTGCAATATGTGCGCTACAAGCCGCGCGCGAACACGGTGGAGCTGATCGAGCAGCACCTGTTCGTCACCGAGACGCGCCAGCAGATCAGCGGGCCCCATTGCGTGCTGGTGATGGCGCCGCCCTCGCCCGAGCCGCCGGCGCCCGAAGCCATGACGGCGTTCGACCTGAGCGGTTACGGCATCATGCTGCACCCCGGCACATGGCACTCGATCGACGCCTATCCGCTCGGTCCCGAGCCGGGCGACTATCTGTTCCTGTCGGAGGAGGCGACGGTCGCGGAGCTGTTCGACGGCACGCCAGAGCCCAAGCGCTCGCGGGTCCACAATCTCGCCAAGTCGGGCGTCAGGCTCAGCTTCGGCTAGCGCCTCACTTCGTGCCGAACATCCGGTCGCCGGCGTCGCCGAGGCCGGGCACGATGTAGCCATGGTCGTTGAGGTGGCTGTCGATCGACGCGGTCCAGATGCGCACCTCGGGATGGGCGTCGCGCATCTTGGCGACGCCCTCGGGCGCGGCGAGCAGGCAGACGAAGCGCAGGTCGCGCACGCCGCGTTCCTTCAGTCGGTCCACCGCGGCGATGGCGGAGTTTCCCGTCGCCAGCATCGGGTCCATCACGATCACCGTCCGGTCGGCGATGTCGGACGGTGCCTTGAAGTAGTATTCGACCGCCTGCAGCGTCTCGGGATCGCGGTAAAGGCCGATATGGGCGACGCGGGCCGCCGGCACCATCTCCAGCATGCCGTCGAGGAAGCCGACGCCGGCCCTGAGGATGGGGGCAAACACCAGCTTCTTGCCGGCGATGATCGGTGCCTGCATCGTTTCGAGCGGCGTCTCGATCTCGGTGAGCGTAATGGGCAGGTCCCGCGTCACCTCGTAGCAGAGCAGCATCCCGATCTCGTTGAGCAGCTGCCGGAAGCTCTTGGTCGAGCGGTCCTTGTCGCGCATCAGCGTCAGCTTGTGCTGCACCAGCGGATGGTCGACGACGGTGACGCCGGGATCGGTGGTGGTCTTGGCCATTTCGGTGGCAGCCCTCTGCATGGGATTGTCGTTCAGAATACCGTGCCGTCGCTCAGGATCGAGAGCGGCGGGCCGCCATCCACGCGCTTTTCGCGCGCGATGCGGCGGCCGGCGGCCCAGGTCCCGCCCTCCAGCACCTTGGCGAGGGGCAGCTCGTCCTTGCTCATGCCGAGCCTGGCGCGCATGCGCTCGGCGATGATGGACAGGAGCGCCACGGTGAGCGCGCGCCACTCGACGACGAGTGCCGAGCTCACCTCGTGCTTGCGCGACCAGTCGGCCTCGTCCTTCAGCGTGAGCACGCCGAAATCGAGCAGCAGGCCACCATTGCGGTATTCGGGCAGGCCGGTCAGGCCATCGATGTCGCCGACCGTGAAGCCCGCCCATTGCAGCGGCTCGATCAGCGAATAGGTCAGCCATTGCGACAGCTTGTGGAAGGCGACCGCGTGGCCCTGGCCCGGCAGCTCGACGCCGGCCGGATGGAACCAGCAATCGCCGCAACCCGGCACGGCGCCGGCCCGATCGGGCCAGATGCCCGCGAACTCTTCGAGCACGTCGGCCAACATCGTCGAGGCCAGCAGCGGCTGGCCCGCCTCAAGCCGGTCGAGGAAGCCGTCCGCCAGCACGGAAGGGCGCTGCTTCTCGGGCTTGCCGGCATGGCGGTCGGCCAGCTCCTCGCCGAGCCGGCGCAGCAGCTCGACCCGCCCCTCCAGCCCGACCAGCGGGTTGGAAGCACCGACCTGGAAGCCGCGCCTCAGATCGCCGACCCCGATGGTCTGCAGGCGCGCGGCGTCGACGCGCAGGGGGCGCGCCGGATCGGCCGAGAACAGCCCCTCGCGGAACATCGTGAAGGAGGCGAGGCCCAGCCCCTCCGACTTCGACGCCTCCACGCGCGTGATGGGCTCGACGAAGCGCCAGCCCATGCCCGCGCCGGCATCGAGCAACACAGAGACGATGACCAGATCATAGGCCGCCTTGACCCGCTCGGTGCGGGTGGCCCACGCCGTCGCCGTGTCGAGTTCGGCCCAGAGATCGCGCCCGCCCGCCCGGAAATGGCGCCAGCGCGCATGAAACGGGATGTCGAGGGTCGGATAGTTGAGGCGCGTCGTCTCGATGACGTAGTCGACGACCGCGTCGAGCTTCGTTTCGTCCAGTGCGATCGCGGTGAGGCTGTCCGCGCGCGCGGCGGCCAGCATGCGCTCGGCGCTGGCCTTCACGGCCTCCACGTTCATCAGGCGCCGGGTCAGGCCCAGGGCGGTCGAGACGGGCGACATCGCTCAGAACTTATCGAGGTCGCGGCCGATCGTGGCCTTCAGCGCGTTGTCGCCTGGCGCGCCGTCCGGCGCGTAGTAGCCGGCGGCCTTCTTGGCCTCCATCTCGACCGAGGCATCGGGAGGGATCAACTCGGGCGGGATCGGCACCCGTTCGACGATCTCGATGCCGGAATTGACCATGGCGTCGTACTTCATGTTCGACATCGACATCAGCCGGTCGATCTTGGTGATGCCGAACCAGTGCAGGATGTCGGGCATGAGCTGCTGGAAGCGGGCATCCTGCACGCCGGCCACGCATTCGGTGCGCTCGAAATAGGTGGCGGCGGAATCCCCGCCCTCCTGCCGCTTCCTGGCATTGTAGACGAGGAACTTGGTGACCTCGCCGAGCGCCCTGCCCTCCTTGCGGTTGTAGACGATGAGGCCGACGCCGCCGCGCTGCGCCTCGAGCACCGCTTCCTCGATGCCGTGGATCAGGTAGGGCCGGCAGGTGCAGATGTCCGAGCCGAACACGTCCGAGCCGTTGCACTCGTCGTGGACGCGAGCGGCGAGCCGCTTCTTCGGGTTGGCGAGATCGGCGACCTCTCCGATGACGTAGGCGGTCATCGAGCCGATGGGCGGCAGGAAGACCTTCATGTCCGGCCGCGTGACCAGTTCGGTGAACATGCCGCCGGTCTGCTCGAACAGGGTGCGGCGCAGCTCGCTCTCGCTGGTGCCGAAGCGCTCGGCGATGCCGGGCAGCCACCAGACGGAATCGACCGCCACCTTGGTGACGGAGATGTCCCCCGAAGCATGCAGGATGCGGCCATCGGCGGCGAGGCGACGCGCCGCCATCGCGGCCGTGATTTCCGGCAGGTTGAGCCGCGCCCTGGTAATGGCGATGGTGGGCCTGACGTCGACGCCTTCGGCGATGTCAGTGGCGAAATCCTGGGCGGCGCGGTGGCCCCACGGGTCGAGCGAGACGATCTTGCCCGGCGTCCACCACTGCGGATGCGGCCCGATCTCGGTGGTCGGATAAGTGTTGGTCAGGTCGGGGCGGGCCGAGGGGTTCATGGTGCGCGCCGAGACCGCCAGAGCGCGATAAAGCGAATAGGCCCCACCATAGGCCCCGATCACGTTGCGGTCGAGCGGGGTGGTGGTCGCCCCGACGATGGGGCCTCGCTCGCGGGCGCTGGGCGCGCCCCAGCTCACGGGAATGCGCGAGGTCGAGGCGCCGGGCTCCGGGTGGGAGTTGAGGCGGATATGGGTCGACCGGTTGGCGGTCATCTCGGCTCTCCAAACAAATCAGGCTCCGCCCGCCTGGGCCGGAGCCGGATGGCCGCGTGTCGCGGCGTGCGGAGAAGTTGGCGCGTCACGCGCCTTGCGTCAACCGCGAGGCCACGAGCCGCCGCAAGCGGCGCTCGCAGTCTCGACGGCGGCGGCGGAGCGGCCTAGACATGGGCCATGACGCCTGACGACTTCGCCCTCGACCCCCGCCTCGCCGCAGACACCATACCCGTCGCCGACTGGCCGCTCTGCCGCGTGCTGCTGATCCGGGATGCGCGCTTCCCCTGGCTCGTGCTGGTGCCGCGCCGCGCGGGCGTGACCGAGCTTCTCGACCTCGCGCCCTACGACCGGCGCCAGCTGAGCTCCGAAATCGACCGCGCCGCCGCGGGGCTGAGGCGGACCGTCACCTGCCACAAGCTCAACATCGGCGCGCT
>JAIXZF010000014.1 GCA_027489835.1 Hyphomicrobiales bacterium | reverse complement strand
GTCGCGCTGCTGGCGGCGCTCGTCACCTACACGGCGGGCTTCGTGGCCGAGATCGTGCGCGGCGGCATCGGCGCGGTGGTCAAGGGCCAGCGCGAGGCCGCGGCCTCGCTGGGGCTCAGGCCCGGGCAGATCCTGCGCTTCGTCGTCATCCCGCAGGCGCTCAGGGTGATGATCCCGCCAATGACGAGCCAGTATCTCAACGTGCTGAAGAACTCGTCCTTCGGCGCGGCCATCGCCTATCCGGAGGTCGTCAGCCTGTTCATGGGCTCGGCGCTGAACAACACCGGCCAGGCGATCGAGATCATCGCCATGACGCTTGCCGTCTACCTGTTCTTCGGCCTGATCGTGTCGGCGCTGATGAACTGGTACAATGCGCGCATCGCGCTGGTGACGCGTTGAACGCGCCTGCCTCCTCCGCCAGCATCTGGCGCCAGCGACTGTTCTCGACGCCGGCGGCCTCGGTCGTGACGCTTCTGCTGTTCGCAACCATCGCCTGGGCGCTGATCCCCCTCATCCGCTGGGCCTTCATCGACGCGAGCTGGCAGGGCACGACGCGCAATGACTGCGCGCCCGGCGGCGCCTGCTGGGTCTTCATCAAAGCGCGCTTCGGCCAGTTCATGTACGGGTTTTATCCCGCCTCGGAGCGCTGGCGGCCGAACCTGCTCGGGCTCGTCTCCATCGCGGCGGTGGTTCCGCTGTTCGTGCTCAAGGGCAAGGCGAGGCTCGCCCTCGGGCTCGCCGTGCTGCTGGTGCTGCCCCCGCTCGGGGTCTGGCTGCTCGGCGGCGGGCTCGGGCTCCGGCCCGTCGAGACGCGCGACTGGGGCGGGCTGATGCTGACCCTGTTCATCGCGGTCTATGCGGGCCTCATCGCGGTGCCGCTTGGCATCATGCTGGCGCTCGGGCGGCAATCGCGCCTGCCGCTGATCCGGACGCTCTCGGTGATCTTCATCGAGTTCTGGCGCGGCGTGCCCATCATCGCCGTGATCTTCCTCGCCTCCCTGCTGCTGCCTCTGATCATGCCCGCGGGCGTCGGCATCGACCGGCTGGCCCGCGCGGTGATCGGGCTCGGCCTCGTCATCGCCGCCTACATGGCGGAGGCGGTGCGGGGCGGGCTTCAGGCGCTGCCCAAGGGCCAGGGCGAGGCGGCGGCGGCGCTCGGGCTCGGCTACTGGCGGACGACCGGGCTCATCACCCTGCCGCAGGCGCTGCGCATCTCGCTGCCCGCGATGACCAACGAGTTCATCGCGCTCATCAAGAACACGACGCTGGTGCTGGTGGTCTCGATCCTCGACCTGCTCGGCATCGCGCAGGGCTCGCTGGCGGACCCGGCCTGGGTCGGCATGAACATGGAGGCCTATCTGTTCTCGGGTCTGATCTACTGGCTGATCTGCTTCGCGCTCTCGCGCTGGAGCCGCGCGCTGGAGCTGAGCGGGCCGAAGAGCCATTGAAGCGGAAGCGGCGAGGCTGGCGGTCCCGACAGGATTCGAACCTGTGACCTTTGGTTTAGGAAACCACTGCTCTATCCTGCTGAGCTACGGAACCGCGCCGCGCTCCGTTTAGCACGATTTGCGCCCCGGTGAAGAGGGGCACGGCGCGCGGGCCACGCCGCCGGCGCCGGCATCGTGCATGGCGCCTTGCGCATCGTGCTCTTGCCCCAGGGGCCGCCGGGCCGCTAACGGTTGAAGCTCCTCCGACCAGGATCGGCCTGCCATGTCCGCCACTGTACTCGAGTTTGCCTTGATGGCCGGAGCCCTGCTCGTCGGCGGGGCCGCCACCGGCCTGCTCGCCGGGCTGTTCGGCGTCGGCGGCGGCGCCGTCATGGTGCCCGTGCTCTACGAGGTGTTCGGCTTCATCGGCGTGCCGGTCGAGGTCAGGATGCCGCTCTGCGTCGGCACGTCGCTCGCCGCGATCATCCCCACCGCGATCAGCTCCTACCGCAAGCATCTGAGCAAGGGCATGGTCGAGCAGGACATCCTCAAGGTCTGGGCCTTGCCCGTGCTCATCGGCGTGATCGGCGGAAGCCTGATCGCGCGCTATGCGCCGGCCGGGCTGTTCAAGACCGTGTTCGTGGTGGTGGCCGGCGTCTCCACAGCGCGGCTGCTGTTCGGCAACGAGAAGTGGAAGATCTCCGACACGCTGCCTTCCAAGGCCGTCATGCGCGTCATCGGCGTGATCATGGGGGCCTTGTCGTCCCTGATGGGCATCGGGGGCGGGCAGATCTCGAACATCTTCATGCTGCTCTATGGCCGGTCCATCCATCAGGCGGTCTCGACCTCGGCGGGGCTCGGCGTCATCATCGCGATCCCCGGAGCGCTCGGCTTCATCTATGCCGGCTGGCCGAAGATGGACCTGCTGCCGCCGGGCTCGCTCGGCTATGTGTCGCTGATCGCCTTCGCCTGCATCGTGCCATCGAGCATCTACTTCGCACCCATCGGGGCGCATTGGGCGCACAAGCTGCCGCGCCGCAAGCTGGAGATCGCCTTCGGCATCTTCCTCCTGCTGGTGTGCCTGCGCTTCTTCTACAGCCTCGTCACGGGTCGCTGATGGGGGTAGGCCTCCGCTTCGCCTGGATAGCGCTTCTGGTCCCGGCGCTCGCGCCGGATGCGCTGGCCTGCGAGCCCTTCCGGAGCGCGGCGCCCATCGGGGCGCTGTCGGGGCTGACGGTCGAGGGCGACATACTTCTAGCGAATGGCGAACGCGCCCGGCTGATCGGCCTGCGGTTCACGGCGCATGGCGAGGAGGCGCTGCAGTCAACGGCGAACCTCATGGCGGACTGGCATGGCGCCGAGGCATTGGCCGAGGGCGGCGCCGCCGACCGCTGGGGCCGACGCGCCGCCCGAATCAAGGGCGCGCATGGCGATCTGGCGCAAAAGCTGGTCGAAAACGGGCTGGCGCTGGCCTGGCCGATGGAACTGCCGCCAAACTGCCGCATTCTTTTCCTTGAAGCGGAGAATAAGGCGCGGCAGGCTGGCCGCGGCATCTGGTCCGATCGCCGGCGCGGCCTGCTGGCGGCGGCCGAAGGGGCGGCGGTGGCGGCCCGGGCAGGAGACATCGCAGTGATGCAGGGGCGCATCCAGCACGTCGGGCAGACCCGGCGTGCGGTCTATCTGAATTTCGGCGCGCGCGGGGCCGGCGCCAGCGCGGAGCTGACGCTGGGGGCCTGGCGCGATCTCGAGCGCGCGGGCTGGACGCGCGAAGGGCTGAAGGGCCGGGAGGCGCGCGTGCGCGGCGTCGTCGGCGAGGCCAATCCGGCCCGGATCGCGGTGAGCGATGCGGCGGCCATCGAAATCATGAAGTGATCGGACGGGAATGCGGCGCGCCTCCGACCCCATGAAGGCAGGCCAGCCCCTGGCAGCGGGCGCGCGCAAGCTCGCCGTGGCGGCGCTGTGCGCCATGATGCTCGCCTCGTGTGCGGGCGACCGGCCGATCTTCTTGCCGCCCGAGCCGCCGCGCCGCCCGAACCAGTTGGGGGTTGCCGGCAATGCGCTCGAAAGCGCCACCCAGCGCGAGCACCAGCGGCTGATGGCCGCGTTCGGAGGCGAATATCGCGCGCCGGCCGTCAAGCGCATGGTCGACGAGATCGTGGCGAAGCTGGCGGAGACCTCGCCGCAGCCCAATGGCGCCTATGAGGTGACGCTGCTCAACTCCCCCGTGGTCAACGCCTTCGCGCTGCCCAATGGCAGGCTCTATATCACGCGCGGCCTCCTGGCGCTGGCCAATGACCGGGCCGAAGCGGCCTCGGTCGTCGCGCACGAGATAGCCCATGTACAGGCGCGCCACGCGGTCGAGCGGGCCGAGTTGCAGCAGCGCTCCGAACTCGTGCGGCGCGTCGTGGCGCAGGTGCTCGAGGACCCGCTCGCGGGCGAGGCCGTGCAGGCGCATTCGCGCGTCAGCATCGCCACCTTTTCGCGCCAGCAGGAGCTGGAGGCCGATCTCATCGCGGTGAAGGCCATCGCGGCGGCCGGGTTCGATCCTTACGGCGCCTCGCGCTTTCTGGCCTCGCTGCAGCGCACGACGAACCACCGCGCCATGCTGATGGGAGAGCGGCCGGGCGCGCGGGGACTGGATATCCTGTCGACACACCCCTCGACCGGCGAGCGCATCCAGCTCACGCTTGCCACCGCGCGCCAGATCGCCGCGCCCGGTCTCGGCCAGCGCGACCGCGAGGGCTGGCTCTCGGCGCTCGACGGGCTCTCCTTCGGCGACGACCCGCGCGAGGGCGCGGTCAGGGGCCGGACCTATGTGAACCCGTCGCTCGGCCTGAGCTTCACGGCCCCGGAAGGGCTGGCGCTCGAAAGCACGCGCGACGCCGTTCTCGGCGTCGGCGCGCAGGGGGCCAAGGCAATGCGCTTCGATTCGGTCCAGCTGGAGGCGAACCAGACCCTCGAAAGCTATGTGGGCGCCGGATGGATCGAGGGCGTGACGCCGGGGCCGGTCGAGCGGCTGACGGTCAACGGCCTGCCCGCGGCGCTGACGTCCGGGCGCGGCACCGACTGGCATTTCAGGCTGGCCGCGATCCAGTCCGACCAGCGGACCTATCGCTTCATCTTCGCGGCGAAGGGGTCCGACCAGGATCTTGACCGGAGCTTCAGGTCAGTGGTCAACAGCTTCCGTAGGCTCTCGCCGAGCGAGGCAGCCAATGTGCGGCCGCTCAAGCTGCGCACCATCACCGCCGCGGCTTCGGACACCATTGCGAGCCTCGCAGGTCAGATGGCAAGCGACGACAGGGCGCTCGACCAGTTCCTGATCCTCAACGGGCTCGACCGCAACAGCCCGGTCACGCCCGGACAGCGCTACAAAGTCATCGCCGAGTGAAGGAGCGGGCCTCCGCCCTCAGACGAGGACGGCCTCCGGCTTGGGGTGACGCTCCAGCAGGGCGCGCTTGAGCTTCTCCAGGGCGCGGTTCTCGATCTGGCGGACTCGCTCCTTCGAGATGCCCAGCCGGTCGCCGAGCGCCTCGAGCGTCGCCTGCTCGTCGTTGAGCCGGCGCTCGCGCAGGATGTTCAGCTCGCGGTCGGACAGCACCGCGAGGGCGGCGCGCAGCCAGCGCACGCGGCGGTCGCTGTCGATGCTATCGCCGACGACCTCGTCCTGCAGGGGGCCTTCGTCGGGCAGGAAATCCATGCGCTGCGCGGCCGAGCCTGAATCGTCGTCCAGCAGCGGCGCGTTGAGCGAGACATCGGGGCCGGAGAGGCGGGCATCCATGGTGGCGACGTCGCTCTTCGAGACGCCAAGCGTGGTCGCGATGTGCTGATGGACGCTGTCGCTGATGCGCTCCTCGCCATT
>JAIXZF010000293.1 GCA_027489835.1 Hyphomicrobiales bacterium | reverse complement strand
GGGCCGTGGCGAAGATCGTCGAGGGCCGCAAGCTGCACGGCCGCCTGGCCTACGGCATGATCGTCCCCGGTTCGGGGCTGGTGAAGGAGCAGGCGGAGGCCGAGGGGCTCGACGTGATCTTCAAGGCCGCCGGCTTCGAATGGCGCGAGCCCGGCTGCTCGATGTGCCTGGGCATGAACCCGGACCAGCTCAAGCCGGGGCAGCGCGCCGCCTCGACCTCGAACCGCAACTTCGAGGGCCGGCAGGGCTTCAAGGGCCGTACGCACCTCGTCTCGCCCGAGATGGCGGCAGCCGCCGCGCTGGCGGGACGCTTCGTCGATGTGAGGACGATGGGCTGAAGGAGCTTGGGGGCGGGCCTGCGGGCCTCACGCCCCCGGCGTCAGACCGAGGCCCTTCGGCAGCTCGGCGTTGCCGATGAACTGGCTGAAGCGCTCGCACCAGATGGTCACGGACTGGAACCGCGTGAGATCGATGCCGGCCGGCAGGACGTAGTTCTGCGCGCCCTTGAAGGAGCGGAGCGCGGCCACCTGCCTGCGGTCGACATCACCGAGGAAATCGGCCTCGTCGCCGACCGCCTTCGTGTTGAGGTAGATAACGAGGCTGGGTCCGGGGCCTGCCGCGAAGTCGCCTTCGAGCCTGAGCACCGCGCGGTCGCCGCTGCGGTAGATGCCGACCTGTCCGTCAGCCCAATGCAGTGCATCGCGCCCGGGCGATTCACTCGAGAACCGGCCCTGCGTGAGCCGGTTCGCCGGCCCTGCCGCCGATGACGCCTTCACGATGGGAGCCGCCTGCTGGAGGAAGATCGACGCCGGGAGGGGGTCATTGGCCGGGGGCGGCGGAAAGAGGAAGGGAAAGGCGATGAGCATGGCGCCAGCGCCAGCGACGAAACCGGCAGTGGCAGACACCAGCGCGGTCAGCACGATCTTCATGGCGTTCTCCTGAAGGGATTTCGCCTTTGTTCGTGCCGGACCGCGAAACGTTACCAACGGCGCCCGGCGGCGGGACGGCCGGGTCGGCCATCCGCATCATGGCCGCGTCGCGGGCCGCTCGAAGCCACCCGCGACGGTCCGGTCACCAGCCGCGGCGGCGGCACACCTCCTGCTGGACGATCCTCACCCGGCCGAAGCGGTCGACATAGCGCCGCGGCACGACGCGGCAAACGACGCGGGGTCGGCCGCCCGGGCCCCAGCCGCGGCCGCGCCAGCCCGGACCGCGCCAGTCGCGGTACTGGGCCTGCTCGACGAGGGCGGCGGAGGGCGAGGCCGCTCCGGCCTGATGCGTGGCGAGGGCGCCAGCCTGGGCCGGGCCGAGGGTGAGCCAGCCGAGGGTTGCCAGCGCTGCGATGTGAATGGTCTTCATGTCGCGTTCCTTCCGTTTGATGCGGTGTCCCGCATGGCGCGAAGCGGGCGGATGGCGCCCGATCCACTGCTTGGGTCTCGCTGCGGAAAACCCGTCGCCTCGCCGCTTTGTTCCGGCTAACCTCCCCCTGCCGCCTGTGGAGCCTGCCCATGTCGACCCCTTCAGACGATGACCGCCAGCGCGAGGCCAGGGCCATTCTGGAGCGCGTCAAGCGCGATCAGGAAGGCCTGCTCACCTCCTCGATGGCGCGCGCCAGCGATCATTTCTCGGGCAAGGACGCCGTCGGCCAGGCCGAGGGCGGCGGCACCGATCCCGTCGAGCTCTGGGGCCGGCGCATCGGCCGCTCGCTGTCGCTGGTGGGCGTGATCGTGCTGGGCTGGTGGCTGGGCGTGCAACTCGGCTTCTGGTGACGTGCGTCTCACGGGCTTGGTGACAAACCGCCCTGCCGGCCCTATCTGCGGGCCATGTCAGCCACGCCGCAAACCGACCCTCTCGCCAGCCTGAAGGCGCCTTCGCTGTCCGATTTCGAGCGCCTCGCCGAGGATGCGTTCGCACGCCTGCCGGACACATTCCGCGCGCTAGCGGACGGCGCGATCATCCGCGTGGAGGACTTTCCCACCGACGAAGTGCTGGAGGAGATGGAGGCCGAGACCCCGTTCGACCTGCTCGGCCTCTTCCATGGTGTCGGCCTCGCGCAGGACGCGGCCGTGGCCGAGACGGGCCGGATGCCGAACATGATCTACCTCTACCGCCGGCCGATCCTCGACTATTGGGCCGAGCATGACGAGACGCTCGGCCATCTGGTGACGCATGTGCTGATCCACGAGATCGGGCATCATGTGGGCCTGTCCGACGAGGACATGGAGGCCATCGAGGCGCAGGCCGGCTGAATTAACGCCCTGTAAACCATACGGAACAATGCCGCGTAACACCGGGGCCTGGCCCCCGAATGCCTCCTGTGACGGCTGGAGGCCAACAGGATGAACATCGTCAACGGTTACGCGTGCCGCGACTGCAAGGACGTCAGCCTCGCCAAGCGGGGCGTCGATCCGCGCAGGCCGCAGGAAGACCCTTTGCGCCCCGAGAACGCCGGCCGGACGCGTGATCCGTTCGGACAGGCCGTGAGGTTCGACGGCACGACCGCCGACGTGAACGGCCTTGCCTCGGCCTCCTACGCCTCGAAGCGCGACATCGGCGGCTCCCTCGACATCAGCGCCTGAACGGCAGGCGCCGACTAGCTCTTCGGCCCGGCCTTGCCCCTGGCGGCGATCAGCCGCTCGAGCTCGCGCACATCGGGCACGTCCGGGATCGTGATCTTCTTCTCGACCGTATCACCGTCGCTGTCCCGATAGGAGCCCATGTTGAGGTGCAGCGTCCCGCCGCCGTCGCGCTTCTCGATGCGCTGCATCGATGCGATGCGCTCGATGTCGATGCTGGTGACATCGAGGCTGCGCCCGTGCCGCGCGGTCGCGAGCCGCCGGTCGGTCAGCACGTGCACGGTCTGGCGCGTGCGCCGCCAGCCCCAGAGGGGCGCGCTCATCATGCCGAGCCCGACCAGCACGAAGGGCAGGCCGAACAGCGGAAACACCCAGGACAGGATCCTGATGTGGCCTTCGGGCGGTTGCCCTTCGCCCAGCAGCGCTGCGAGAGCGACATACTCCCAGCCCAGCGCGAACGCCGTCCACGGCACGGCGAACAGCCAGATCGGCGTCAGCTTGAGGAAGGTGCGGAAGGCGTCGGGGCGTGCGGCCCAGAGGATGGACTCGTCCTTGAACTCCGCGCTTACCCGCTTGACGTCGTCGGACATGAGGTCGTTCAGCATCGCCCACGACGCTGGGGCAGCCCCGTTAACGAATGATGGCGATGATCGGCAGTTGCGTGGCGCGCAATCTCGATTATCAAGGCCAGGCTTAACGCTCAGTGGAGCCGTCCGATGAAACCCTTCACAACGATCACGTCCACGCCGGCGCCGATGAAGGTAGTCAATGTCGACACCGACATGATCATTCCCAAGCAGTACCTGAAGACGATCAAGCGAACGGGGCTCGGCTCGGCCCTGTTCTCGGAGATGCGCTACAACGAGGACGGCACCGAGAACCCGGATTTCGTGCTCAACAAGCCGGCCTACCGCAAATCCGAAATCCTGATCGCGGGCGACAATTTCGGCTGCGGCTCCTCGCGTGAGCACGCGCCCTGGGCGCTGCTGGATTTCGGCATCCGCTGCGTGATCTCCACCAGCTTCGCCGACATCTTCTACAACAACTGCTTCAAGAACGGCATCCTGCCGATCACGGTCAGCCCCTCCGACCTCGAGAAGCTGTTCGACGACGCCGATCGCGGCTCGAACGCCACGCTGACCGTGAACCTGGAGACGCAGGAGATCACCGGGCCCGACGGCGGCACGATCCGCTTCGAGATCGACCAGTTCCGCAAGCATTGCCTGATGAACGGCCTCGACGACATCGGCCTGACCCTGCAGAAGGCCGACAGCATCGCGTCCTACGAGGCCAAGCTGAAGCAGCGGGAATGGGCCTGACGAGCCGCCGCGTCTTGGCAGGGGCGTTCGCAGGCGGGACCTGCCCCGAGGTTTGCGACGTGCGCGCCAAGGGCCACGCGTGACGGCTGCTCTTTCGGTCTTCATCATCGCGCGCGACGAGGCCGACCGCATCGGCGCGACGATCCAGGCCATCAAGGGCCTGTCCGACGACGTGGTGGTTATCGATTCCGGCTCGACCGATGCCACCGTCGCCGTGGCCGAGGCGGCCGGCGCGCGCGTCGTCTTCAATGCCTGGCCGGGCTATGGCCTACAGAAGCAATTCGGCGAGGACCAGTGCCGGCATCCCTGGATGCTCAACCTCGACGCCGACGAGATCCTGACGCCGGAGCTCGCGGCCGAGATCGCCGCGCTCTTCGCGTCCGGCGAGCCCGAGCCCGCCGGTTACCGCATGCGCATCGTCGAGGTCTTCCCGGGCGAAGCCGCCCCGCACCCGCTCGCCTACGGCCTTTCGCCGGTCAGGCTCTATCACCGCGCCGTCGGCCGCTATTCGCCTTCGCCCGTGCATGACCGCGTGCAGATGAAGCCCGGCGCGCCCGTGAAGCGGCTCAGGGGCCTCGTCGCCCATCGCTCGGTGCGCTCGCTCGGCGAGCAGCTCTCGAAGCTCAATGCCTATGCCGACGCCCAGGCCGCCGACATGGAGGCCAGGGGCGAGGGCGTCACGCGCTTGCGGATGGTGCTGGAGTTTCCAGCCAACTTCGTGAAGGCCTATATCGGCCGCCGCCACCTGCTGCGCGGCACCTATGGCTTTATGACCGCCATGAACTATGCATTCTACCGCTATCTGAGGGCGGCGAAATATTGGGAACGGCGCCTCGACAGGCGCGGTCGCGAGCATGACTGACATGAACCCCAACGTCGCCCTCGTCACGGGCGGGGCGCGCCGCATCGGCCGCGCCATAACGCTCAGGCTGGCCGAAGCAGGCTATGCCGTCGCCATCCACTGCAACACCTCCGTCGACGAGGCCGAGACGCTCGCAGGAGAGATCGCGTCCGTGGGCGGGAGCGCGGCCATCGTCTCCGCCGACCTTGCCGATCCCGGCTCGGTGGAAGGCATCATCGCAGCGGCGCAGGCCCAGCTCGGGCCAGTCACGCTGCTCGTCAACAATGCCTCGACCTTCATGGCCGACACGGTGACGGCGATCGACGTGCCAACCTGGAACCGGCAGTTCTCGGTCAACATCCGCGCGCCCTCCGTGCTCGCGGGCCTGATGGCCAACGCCCTGCCCGCCGGCATGGAAGGCGCGATCGTCAACATCCTCGACCAGCGCGTCTGGAAGCTGACGCCGGAATACTATTCCTACACGCTGTCCAAGGCCGCGATGTGGGCCGCGACCCAGACCATGGCGCAGGCTTTCGCCCCGCGCATCCGCGTCAACGCCGTCGGTCCCGGCCCCACCGCCGCCAACACGCATGACGGCGAGGCGCTTTTCGCGCGCGAGGCGGAGGGCACGCTCATGGGCCGCGCCGTCGCACCCGAGGAGATCGCCGAGGCGGTGCTCTATCTGGCGCGCGCCCGCAGCGTCACCGGCCAGATGATCGCGGTCGATTCCGGCCAGCACCTGGGATGGCGCACGCCGGACATCGTCAGCTCCTGATCAGAAGCGCGGCGGCCAGGGGCGCGATGAAGACTGCGCGGTCTGCTCCAGCGGCTGCGGTCCGGGCGTCCAGCGGTACTGGCCGGGCCCCTGCGGCGGCGCCGGCAGGAGGGGCGGCGAACCGAGCGGCTGGGGGCCGCGCATCGGCGGCAGCGGGCTTGCGGGAACCTGGCCCTGCTGCTGGCCCTGAACCGATGGCTGGGCGCGCATCGGCGGCAGCTGGAGCGCCTGGCCCGGCGCAGGACGCGGCCTGCCCGGCTCCTCGAGCGCGAAAGGATCGTTCTCGGGGTCGATCAGCTCGCCCTCGACATCGCCAACGACGATCTCCTCGGGGCCCATGACCGAGCCCGGCAGGCGGATCGGCCCGCCCGGCGCGTTGAGCTGGGCGCCGCGCGGGGTCTGCCCTACGAAGCCGCTGCCCATTTGCGGCTCGGCGCGCGCCACCGTCGTGCGGGATTGGGGCGGCAGGCCGGGAGGCGCCAGACCGGGCGATGCCATTCCGGGATAAGCCAGCCCCCGCGGCGCCGCGGCGATGAAATTGCGCGAGGCGGGATCGGGCGGGGGCAGATCGCGCCGCGGCGTGAACTTGAGCACGGGCTTGCAGATCGAACGCCCGCCATTGTGCCGCG
>JAIXZF010000090.1 GCA_027489835.1 Hyphomicrobiales bacterium | reverse complement strand
CCCAACTCCGCCGCCAATTCGCTGCCCGCCCATTACGACGCGCTCGTCGCGAGCGGGGCGATCGAGCGCGACGCCGCGCAGGTGGCGCTGGTCGGGCGGCTCGAGGCGCTGGCGCGGCGTCTCCAGGAGCGCGCGCTCGCCAGCAAGGGCAGCGCGCTGGGCTGGCTCTTCGCCAAGCGCAAGCCCGAGGCGCCGATCCGGGGGCTCTACATCTGGGGCTCGGTCGGCCGCGGCAAGACCATGCTGATGGACATGTTCTTCACCCGCCTCGGGGGGGTCACGAAGCGGAGGGCGCATTTCAACGTGTTCATGGCCGATGTGCACGAGCGCATCCATGCCTTCCGCCAGCGGGTGAAGGCGGGGCAGGAGAAGGATGGCGACCCGATCGGCCCGACGGCGCGCGCCATCGCGGCGGAGGCCAGCGTGCTGTGCTTCGACGAGTTCACGGTGGCCGACATCGCGGACGCCATGATCCTCGGCCGGCTGTTCGACGCGTTGTTCGAGGCGGGGGTGACGCTGGTCGCGACCTCCAACGTCGAACCTTCGCATCTGTATGAGGGCGGGCTCAACCGCACGCTGTTCCTGCCCTTCATCGAACGGCTGACGACGCAGGTCGACGTGGCGAAGCTCGAGGCGCGGGCGGATTTCCGGCTCGAGAAGCTGGCGGGCGCCGCCGTCTATCATCAGCCGCTCGGCCCCGCCGCGGCCGCGGCGCTCGACGACGCCTTCCGGCGGCTGACCGGGCAGGACCATGGCGACCCGGTG
Source organism: Hyphomicrobiales bacterium (assembly GCA_027489835.1). GTDB lineage: Bacteria > Pseudomonadota > Alphaproteobacteria > Rhizobiales > Beijerinckiaceae > Allobosea. Next base: position 2,800 of record JAIXZF010000090.1, on the reverse strand, counting down.
ACGCTCGACGTCAGGGGCCACGGCCTTGCGCTGGGCGAGGCCGCGTTCGGCGTCGCCCGGTCCTCGTTCGCGGAGTTGTGCCTGCAGGCCTACGGCGCCGCCGACTACCTTGCGCTGGCGCGCCGCTTCCATACGCTGGTGCTGGGGGGCGTGCCGATGATGAGCGAGGAGAACCGCAACGAAGCCAAGCGCTTCATCACCCTCATCGACGTGCTCTACGAGAACAGGGTCAAGCTCGTCATCGCGGCGGCGGCCGAGCCGGACCGGCTCTATCAGGCCGACCATGGCCGCGAGGCCTTCGAATTCGACCGCACGGCCTCGCGCCTGATCGAGATGAGGGGCGAGGACTACCTCGCGCTGCCCCATGGCCGGGGAAGCGACGCTGCGGCCGGACGCTCGACGGGGCTGGTGGAAACCTGATGTCGCCGTCACCGCCGCAACGCGAGCCCACCGACATGCGGCTCCTGGCGCTGGCCTCCGACCATCTGAGGCTGCTGGGTGCCAAGCGGCTGACCGTGGTGGCGATCGCGCAGGCCGCCGGCATGACGCACGCCAATGTCTACCGCTACTTCCCTTCCAAGGAAGCGCTGGTCGACGCGGTCGTGGACGCCTGGATCAAGTCGGTGGAGACGCGGCTGACCGACATCGCCGACGGGCCCGACCCTGGCGACGACAAACTCGAACGGCTGATCCTGGCGCTGGCGCGGGCCAATCGCGACGCGCTCAACGACAATCCGCAGCTCTACGCGGCCTTCCGCGAGGCCATGGTGGGGCGGCGGGCCATCACGCGGCGGCACCGGGCGCGGATCCGGACGCTGCTCGACCGCGTGATCGAGGACGGGGTGACCTCGGGCGCCTTCGATCCGCGCGACCGCGAACGGGCGGCCTTGTTCGTGCTCGACGCCTGCTTCCGCTTCGTGCATCCGGTGGCCGTCGAGCTCGAGGGGGACGTGCCGCAGAGCCAGTTCGACAATCGTCTGGCGAGTGTCGTCAAGGTCGTGCTCCGCTCCCTTGCAAGCGGAACGATCTGACAAAAGAGTTTCAAGTGACAAAAAATGTTATCTGAAACCAAATTATCGGCTGTTCACGCTGCGTTAACCTCTCCTTGCTCAACTGTGACAACGCTCTGATATGTTTTAATTATTCGGCGTCGACCATAGCCCTTCCGCCCGCTTTCCATGCGAAGGTCGCGCTTTGCCCAGCTTGTCGGCCCGAATCGCTTGAGTCACAGAAGCGCCGGTTTCGCGTGTCCTGACCGCTGACGGTCGGCCATGCGTCGGCAAACAGCATTGGCCGGTCCCGCGTGGCCGGCCTCGGGAAGGCAAGGGGGAACCGCAAGATGGCCCGCAAGAAAATCGCCCTGATCGGCGCCGGACAGATCGGCGGCACGCTCGCCCACCTCGCCGGCCTTAAGGAACTCGGCGACATCGTCCTGTTCGACATCGCCGAGGGCGTGCCGCAGGGCAAGAGCCTCGACCTCGTAGAGTCTTCCGCGGTCGACGGCTTCGACGCGCTCTACAAGGGCACCAATGATTACGCCGACATCGCCGGCGCCGACGTGGTGATCGTCACCGCCGGCGTGCCGCGCAAGCCCGGCATGAGCCGCGACGACCTGATCGGCATCAACCTCAAGGTGATGAAGGCGGTGGGCGAGGGCATCAGGACCTACGCGCCCAAGGCCTTCGTGATCTGCATCACCAACCCGCTCGACGCGATGGTGTGGGCGCTGCAGAAGTTCTCGGGCGTCAAGCCCAACATGATCTGCGGCATGGCCGGCGTGCTCGACTCGGCCCGCATGGCCTACTTCCTCGAGGAAGCCACGGGCGTCTCGATCAAGGACATCAAGACCTTCGTGCTCGGCGGCCATGGCGACGACATGGTGCCGCTGGTCCGCTACTCGACCGTCGGCGGCATTCCGCTGCCCGACCTCGTGAAGATGAAGTGGATCACCCAGGAGAAGGTCGACTCCATCGTCGAGCGCACCCGCAAGGGCGGCGGCGAGATCGTGAACCTGCTCAAGACGGGCTCGGCCTTCTATGCGCCCGCCGCTTCCGCCATCGCCATGGCCGAGAGCTATCTCAAGGACCACAAGCGCGTGCTGCCCTGCGCCGCGGCGCTCAAGGGCGAGTACGGCGTCAAGGGCATGTTCATCGGCGTCCCCGTCGTGATCGGCGCCAAGGGCATCGAGCGCATCGTCAAGATCAAGCTCAACAAGGATGAGCAGGCCATGATGGACAAGTCGGTGGCCTCGGTCGCCGGTCTCATCGAGGCCTGCAAGACGATCGACCCGTCGCTGGCGAACTGACCCCGAGACGACCCCTGGCCGGCGGCCGTGCGGCCGCCGCGCCCTCGCAGGCCGTCCATCGCCCACAGGCACTCCCGTTCCGAAGGACCCGCAGATGAACATCCACGAATACCAGGGCAAGGCCGTCATCAAGGAGTACGGCGCGCCCGTCTCCAAGGGCTTTCCCGCCTTCACGGCCGAGGAGGCGGAAGCCGCGGCCAAGCAGCTGCCCGGCCCACTCTACGTGGTGAAGAGCCAGATCCATGCCGGCGGCCGCGGCAAGGGCAAGTTCAAGGAACTCGGCGAGGGCTCGAAGGGGGGCGTCCGCCTCGCGCGCTCCATCGAGGAGGTCAAGGCGCATGCCGCCGAGATGCTCGGCAATACGCTCGTCACGATCCAGACCGGGCCTGCCGGCAAGCAGGTCAACCGGCTCTACATCGAGGACGGCTCGGACATCGAGAAGGAGTTCTACCTCTCGATGCTGGTCGACCGCGAGACCTCCCGCATCGCCTTCGT
>JAIXZF010000198.1 GCA_027489835.1 Hyphomicrobiales bacterium | reverse complement strand
GCAGGCCCCGGACGCCGGTCGTGGCGCTGACCGCGCACGTGATCGGCACCGCCGCCGATGCCTGGCGCGAAGCCGACATGGACGGCATCCTGCACAAGCCCTTCACGCTCGCGAAGCTGGCCCAGTGCATCGAGGCGCATGCCTTGCGCGTCGCGGCCTCGGCCTTGACGGCAGGTCCGGTGTCGCCGGCCGCGGCGGAGCCCGAAGCGGCGCTGATCGACGGGGCGGTGCTCGACGAGCTGCGGAGCATGGGCTCGGACGCCGTGGTGGCGCGCATCGTCGGCCTCTACCGCAGCCAGTCGCTCGAGCAGGTGCGGGAGCTGGTCGAGGCGTCGCGGGCGCGCAACGTCGAGGCGCTGGGCCGCGCCGCGCATGCGCTGAAGTCGATGAGCTTCAACGTCGGCGCTGCCGGCGTGGCGGCCAAGGCGGCCGAGTTCGAGCGGTCCGCGCGGATGGATGGCCGCGCCGCGTCGATGGAGGCGATCGAGGCGATGACCGTCGAACTCGCCGCCGTACACCAGGAACTGGCGCGCCGCGTCGCCTGAAACGCCGTGGCCGCATTCAACCCGATGGCGCGGCGCGAAGCCTTGTGATGCAATGCGCCGACGGGGCGCCTCCGCCCGCAGAGGTCATGCCAGCTACGATGAGCAGCGCCACCTATCCCGCGCCATCCGCCGTGCTCGAGCTGCTGAAGCCGATCACCTGGTTTCCGCCGATGTGGGCCTTCGCCTGCGGGGTCGTGTCCTCGGGCGTGTCCATCGGCGCGAACTGGGGCGTGGCGCTGACGGGCATCATCCTGGCCGGGCCGCTTGTCTGCGCCATGAGCCAGGCCATCAACGACTGGCATGACCGAGAGGTCGACGCGATCAACGAGCCACACCGGCCGATCCCGTCAGGCCGCATCCCCGGCAGATGGGGGCTCTACATCGCGGGCATCTGGACCGTCTTGTCGCTGGCCGTGGCGGCGACGCTCGGCCCCTGGGTGCTCGTCTCGGCCGCGATCGGGCTGTTCCTCGCCTGGGCCTACAGCGCCCCGCCGCTCAGGCTGAAGCGCGATGGCTGGTGGGGCAACGCCGCGTGCGGCTTTTCCTATGAAGGCCTCGCCTGGATCACCGGGGCCGCGGTCATGCTGGGCGGGTCGCTGCCGTCGCCGGCCATCCTCGGCCTGGCGCTGCTCTACAGCGTGGGCGCGCACGGCATCATGACGCTGAACGACTTCAAGGCTATCGCCGGGGACCGGCAGATGGGCATCGCCTCGCTGCCGGTCCAGCTCGGGCCCGAACGCGCGGCGATGGCGGCGTCGATCATCATGGCCGCGCCGCAGGTCGTCGTCATCGGGCTGCTGACGGCGTGGGGCAAGCCGCTCCATGCCGCCATGGTGTGCCTGCTGCTCGCGGCGCAGATCGCGATGATGACGCGGCTGGTGAAGGAGCCGGTCGCGAAGGCGCTCTGGTACAGCGGCTTCGGCGTCCCGCTTTACGTGGGGGGCATGATGGTCGCTGCGTTCGCCGTGCGCGGGATGTGAACCGGCTTCGGCCGGGCGTGACGCGCCAATTCAGGCTGCGAGCGCCGCAGCGTCGATCTGGACGCCGAAGGTCACCGTGTAGCCTTCGTCGGTGTGGCTGATCTCGGCAGGATGGCCGAGGCCCGCGGTGACCCGCTCGAGGAGGGCCGAGCCGAAACCCCGCGGTCCTGCCGGGGCTGCGGCGGGACCGCCGCGCTCCTGCCAGTGAATTTTCAGGCGCGTGGACTGCGCCTCCGCGCCGGCCTCGACCTTGCCGGTGACGACGACGCTCCCGCTCTCCTGCGCCAGCGAGCCGTGCTTGACCGCATTGGTTGCGAGCTCGTGCACGATGAGGCTCAGCGAGGTGGCGGTCGGCAGATCGATGCGGTGGTCGAGATTGTCGAGCGTGATGCGGCGGTCCGCCGCAACGACGAGCGGATCGCAGATCAGATGGAGGACGGAAACGGCCGTTGTGCGCGAGGCGTCTCCGAAGCCGCGCAGCAGCCCCGAGACGCGCGCCAGCGCCTCGATCCGGCTGCGCACGTCGCGGCCCAGATCGGCTGGCGTCGCAGCCTGGCGTGCCGCCATGCCGACGATGGCCGAGACGGTTCCGAACAGGTTCTTGATGCGATGGTCGAGCTCGGCGACGTAAAGCCCGCGCTGTTCGGCCAGATGGTCCGCCTCGGTCTTCAGCGCCGTGAGGCGGCGCACAAGCGTGTGCATGGTGTGGATCAGCGCGATGTCGACCGCCGCGATCGAGACGAAGAACACGAGCGCGAGGAAGGAACGTCCGTCGAGATCGAAGGTCCAGGCGGTCGGCAGGAAGACCAGCCAGCTCGCGAGCGTGCTCAGCACCGCGACCATAATGCCTGGCCAGAGTCCGAAGACGAAGGCGGTGATGATGACCGCCGGGAAGAAGGTGAGGAAGGGAAAGCCCGGCGGCAGGACCTCGTCCAGCCCCAGCCGGATGAAGAAGGCCAGCAAAAAGATCGCCAGCCCCGCGCCATAGCCAAGGCGCAGGCGCGCGTCGAGCGGGCTCGCATCGGCGTTCCTGAGCGCCGGCGTCGAAACGGCCCAGCTCGCCAACCCGACCTCGTTCGTCCGCTTCACCATGGCCTGATCATGCCGCATCCCGCTGTCCTCTGCCGCTTTCGAAGCGTCCTTGAACCGGAGCCCATATCAGACCTGCCGGGGCTTGAAGCTGTCAAATCGCATGTGTCGTGTTCATTAAGAAGCGGATGACGCAACTGTTCCGCTCAAGCTGGAAAGATGGGTCCGGGCCCGCGGCCGGGCAGGCCAACGCGCCCGGAGGAGCCTTGCCAGCGCTTTTTGGGCTTGCGCGCCGCCGCCAAAAATGGTCCTCAAAGGGCAGCGCGGGTGTAGCTCAATGGTAGAGCAGCAGCCTTCCAAGCTGAATACCCGGGTTCGATTCCCGGTACCCGCTCCAGCCCTTGCTCAGTGCGCCGAGCCTGTGCGCTTTCAGGCAGGAGCAGCAGGCGCCATCGCCGACACGCGAGCCGGCCATCTCATCCCGCCACCGTCGACGGCCCGCTGATGTGGAGCACCGCGTCGAGCAGCATGCGCGTGTAGGGATGCTCGGGGCGCTGGAAGATCGCGTCCCTCCCGCCTTCCTCGACGATCCGGCCGTTGCGCAGGACGATGATGCGTTCGCACATCATCCGGACCACGTTGAGGTCGTGGCTGACGAAGAGCAGGCCCAGGCGGTCCTCGCGCCTGAGGCTGTCGAGCAACTGCAGGATGATGGCCTGCACCGAGACATCGAGCGCCGCCGTCGGCTCGTCTAGGATGAGCAGGCGAGGGCGGCAGGCGATGGCGCGCGCGATGCCGATGCGCGCCTTCTGCCCGCCTGACAGCTGATGGGGAAAGCGTTCGAGCAGGCCGAGCGGCAAGCCGGCCCGGTCGGCGCATTCGCGCACCCGCGCGGTCAGCGCAGCTCCGTCCCTCAGCCCGCTCAGCCGCCGCAGCGGATGCGCAATGCACTCGAAGGCGTTGAAGCGCGGGTTCAGGCTTTCGGTCGGATCCTGGAAGACGATCTGGATGTCCTTGCGCAGCGGCGAGGCGTGAAAGCCGCGAGCGGGCTGGTCGCCGATCGAGGCGCCGTCGAACAGGATGCGCCCCTCGCTGGGATCGATCAGGCGGCAGACGAGCCGCGAGATCGTGCTCTTGCCCGATCCCGATTCGCCCACCAGCCCGACGCTCTCGCCCTGTGCGACGCGGAAGGACACGCCGCCCACCGCCGTCACGTCGCCGTCGAAGCGCTTGACGAGGTCCTGCACCTCGAGGAGCGGAGGCGTGCCGGGCGCAGGCTTCGGCGGCTCCGCGGGGGCTGACGATGGCGCCGAGCCGGGGGCCAGATCGGCGATGGTGGAGCTGGCCGTCGGAGAGGCCGCGACGAGGCGGCGCGTATAAGGGTGCTCCGGCGCGACGAAGAGGCGCTTGGGCTCGGCTTCCTCGACGATGCGGCCCTGCTCCATCACCACGACGCGCTGGCAATAGCGCGAGGCGAGGCCGAGATCGTGCGTGATCAGCATCATGGCCATGCCGCGCTCGGCGATGATCGCAGCCACGAGGTCCATCACGGTCTTCTGGGTGGTGACGTCGAGGCCCGTGGTCGGCTCGTCGGCGATCAGCAGCGAGGGCTTGCCGGCGATGGCCATGGCGATCATCACGCGCTGGCACATCCCGCCCGACAGCTCATGCGGGAAGGCATCGATCCGCTTCTCGGGATCGCGGATCAGCACGGCCTTGAGCAGGTCTAGCGCCCGCTCGCGGCCCTCTTTCGCGCCGAGGGATTCGTGCGCCGCGATGGCGTCGGCGATCTGCAGCCCCACCGGGCGGATCGGGTTCAGTGCGGCGCGCGGGTTCTGGAAGATCATCGAGATCGCCGCGCCGTGCAGGCTGCGCAGCTGGCGGTGGTTGGCGCCGGTGATGTCCTGGCGGCCGAAGCGGATGCGCCCGGCGGTGACGCGCCCCGCGGCGTCCAGCAGCCGGGTCACCGCGAAGGCCGTCACGGATTTTCCCGAGCCGCTCTCGCCCACGATGCCGAGCGTCTCGCCGGGGCTGACGGCGAGGCTGACGCCGCGCACGGCTTCGACGACGCCGTTGCGCGTCGAGAACGCGACGTGCAGGTCCTCGACGCTGAGCAGCGGCCCGGCGGCGCCGTTCGTGCCTGCCCCCCCGCGCGCGCCTGCGGCGGAAGGGGCCGTTCCGGCCTCGCTCATGTGCGCATCCGGGGATCGAGGATGTCGCGCAGCCCGTCGCCCAGCAGGTTGAAGCACAGCACCGTCAGCATCAGGGCGAGGCCCGGGAAGGCGACCAGCCACCATTTGCCGGTCGCGATGAAGCGCGCGCCTTCCGCGACCATGATGCCCCATTCGGGCGTCGGCGGCTTGACGCCGAGACCGATGAAGGAGAGCCCCGCCGCGTTGAGGATGGCCCAGCCGAGGTTGAGCGAGACCTGCACCGCCATCGCCGGCAGCACGTTGGGCAAAAGGAAGCGCAGGATCACGGAGAGGTGGCTGTCGCCGCAGGCGCGCGCCGCCTCCACCCAGCCGGCATTGCGCCGGACATTCACCTCCGCCCGCGCGAAGCGGATGTAGAAGGGAAGATTGATGATGGCGGTGGCGATGACGATGTTCTCGACCCGGTTGCCGAGGGCCGCGACCATGGCCATGGCCAGAACGAAGAGCGGAAACGCCATCAGGATGTCGACGAAGCGGCCGACATAGCGGTCGAGCCGGCCGCCGAGATAGCCGCACACCGCGCCGATGACGGCGCCGACGGCGAAGGAGAGCGTGACGGCTGACGCCGCGATGGCGAGGTCGAGCCTGGCCGCGATGACAAGGCGCGAGAACACATCCCGGCCGAGCTGGTCGGTCCCGGCCCAGTTCTGCGCGCTGGGCGGCTTCAGAGCATTGGCGACGTTCGACGCGATGGGGTCGTGCGGCACGATCCAGGGCCCGATCAGCGCGACGAGGCAGAGCACGAACGCGCCCCCGGCGGCAACGGCCGTGACGGGATTGCCGCGAAGGACCCACACGGTGTGGCGGAGCGTGGCGGAGGTCATTCGACGGACACCCTCGGATCGGCGACGCCATACAGCACGTCGACCGTGAGGTTCACGAGCACGAAGATCGAGGCCATCAGCAGCACGAAGCCCTGTACCGGCGCGTAATCGGAGGAGAGCAGGGCGTCGAGCGCGTAGGATGCGACGCCGGGCCAGGAGAACACCTTTTCCACCAGCACGTTGGCGCCGAGCATGGTCGAGAACACGATGCCGACGATGGTGAGGACGGGCAGGATCGCGTTCCGCAGCGCATAGGTCACGACGATCTTGCGGCGCGAGAGCCCGAGCGAACGAGCGGTGCGCACGAAATCGCTGCCGAGCGAGGCCAGCATCGAGGCCCGCGTCATGCGCGCGAGCGGCGCGACCACGAACAGCGCCATGGTGAGCGCGGGGAGCATCAGTTGCCGCGCCGCGGCCTGCCAGCCCTCCCAATCCCCGGCGATCGCGAAGTCGATCAGCAGGAAGCCGGTGACGCGCGGCGGCTGCGACATGAAGATGTCGATGCGCCCGGTCGGATCGGGGGCGAGGCCGGCGAGATAATAGAAGACGTAGATCAGCAGCAGCCCCGACACGAAGGTCGGCACGCAAACGCCCAGCGCGCAGACGAAGCGCACGATGTGGTCCACGAGCGAACCCGGCCTGAGAGCGGCCGCGACGCCGAGCGGCACGGCCGCGACCAGCGCGATCAGCAGCGCGGTCAGGGTCAGCTCCAGCGAGGCCGGCAGCCGGTTGCGCAGATCGACGAGAACGGGCTGGCCGGTGGTGAGCGAACGGCCGAGCTGGCCCTGCGACAGGTCGCGCAGGTAAAGCAGCAATTGCTGCGGCACTGGCTTGTCGAGGCCCATCTGGGCCCTGATCATCGCGATCTCCTCCGGGCCCGCCTGGGGTCCGGAGGCGAAGAAAACCGCCGGATCGCCCGGCAGCACCCGCATCAGCAGGAAGGTGAACACCACGACGCCGAACAGCGCCGGCAGCGAGGAGATGAACCGCCGCGCTGCGCGATTGGCCGTCGCCCCGAGCTTCACCGCCGGCCGCTCACTTGCGGCTCAGATCGCGGAAATCGATCTGGCGGTGGAACTGGTAGGTGTAACCCTCGATCGAGGTCGCCATCACGGCATCCTGCGAAGGCTGCCAGAGCGGGATCTGCGGCATCAGCTCGAAATGACGGGTGTTGAGCTGCAGGCCATAAGCGGCGTACTTCGCCTTGTCGCCCTCGAAGCGGGCCGCCTGGGCCCATTCGGTGATCTGCGGATCGTTCAGCGAGGAATAGTTCCAGCGGATCGGACCGATGTAGAAGTTGCGGTAGAAGTAATCCATCGAGGGCAGCCAGGCGACGATGCCCTCGGTGAAGAAGGGCACCTTCTTCTCGTTGATCAGCGTCGACATCTGCGCGTCCGGCAGCTTCTGGATGTCGACCTTGATGCCGATCTTGCCGAGCGACTCCTTCAGCAGCGCGGCCATGGGCTCGGCCGTTCCAGCCTGTCCGACGTTGAAGGAGAAGGTCGTCTCGAAGCCGTTCGGGAAGCCGGCGGCGGTGAGCAGGCGCTTGGCCTCGTCGAGATTGGTCTTCAGCGGCTGCACGATCGGGAAGGTCGAGCCATCCGGCGCCTTGCCGCCGGCCCACTCCGCGCCGAACAACTTCTTGCCGCGCTCGAACAGGGCGGCCTTGAACATGTCCTCGTAGGGCAGGGCGGCCGCGATGGCGCGGCGGACCTCGATCTTGTCGAAGGGCGGCATCTGCGTGTTGAAGGACACGAAGGTGATGGCGTTGTACTGCGGGGTCGAGATGACCTTGAGGCGGCCCTTCTTCTCGAGGTCTGCCGCGTCGGCGGCCTGCAGGTCAATGACGATGTCGGCGTCGCCGCGCTCGACGAGGTTGGCGCGCGTCGAGGCTTCCGGAATCGTCTGGGTGATGATGCGCTTGAAGTGGGCCTGGCTGTTGCCGGGGCCGCGCTTCCAGTCCTCGTTGCGACGCAGGATCGTGGTCTCGCCGGGCTTGAAGCTCTCGACGATGTAGGCGCCCGATCCGGCGGTGTTGGTCTTCAGCCATTCCTGCGCCCAGGGATCCTCGGCAGTGGCCTTCGACTTGGCGAGCTTCGAATTGAAGATCACCGGATAGACCGTTGCGAGGTTCGGCAGCGCGAGCTTGTCGGGCTGGGGCAGGGTGAGCTCGACCGTGTGCTGGTCGATGATGCGGAACTGGTCGGCCTTGGTGATCGATCCGGTCAGCATCTGGCCTGCGGCGAGCGAGCGGGCGGTGACGGCGCGGTCGAGCGACCACTTCACGTCCTCGGCGGTGACGGGCGTGCCGTCATGGAACTTGGCGTCCTTGCGCAGGTGGAAGACGATCTTGAGGCCGTCCGGGCTCACCTCGTAGCGCTCGGCCAGCTCGCCGCGGATGGTGTCGAGATCGAACACCCATTTGCCGTCGAGCTGCTTGCGGCCGAAGGAGACGAGCCGATCATAGGTCAGCAGGCTCAGGCCGAACGCCTCGCGTGTCGACCCGGGCATGTTCGGGTCGAGCGTGTTGATCGCAGCGCCCGTGACATGGCGGAGCGTCTCGGCGCGGGTCTGCGCGATCGCGGGCGCTGCGGCGGTCAGGGCCGTGCCGGCGAGCAAGGCCGCGAACAGCGATATCTTGATGCGTGTCATGATGTCCATTTTCCCCCGGTAGAACTCTTGCAGACTGTCCGCGACCCTGCCTCGCTTGGCAAGCCGCCATGGCGTGAAGGTTAGCAAGGCGCATGCCATGGCCCCGCTCCCGCCCTTCACGATCTCACCACCGCTTGCGGCACGTCATAGGCGAGCAGTGCCTGCCAGTGCCGCTCGACGTCGTCGCCGAACAGGTCGCGCGTGATCCCGTGCACGAGGCGCGGCACCGCCGTCGTCATGGCGTTGATCGAGGAGCCGGAGGCGCCGAAGCTCATCGTGGATGCGATGGAGAACAGGTGGATGTCCCTGAGCCAGGGCGTCTCGCCCGGCTGCTTCTCGGTCAGCGCGTAGCCGCCCGAGAGATAGGGAAAGCGGCCGAGCCGATCGTCCCGGTCTTCATCCGGCGGCGTGTAACGATCCGCCCATGAGGCGATGTTACCGGCGAAGCGCGCGAGTTCCGTCTTAGCCTTCAGGTCGATGTCGATGCCGGTCGCGGCGATGACGAAATCGGTCTCGATCTCGCCCGACCCGGCCGTCAGCAGTACCGCGCCGCCCGACACGCGCGCGGCCGTCACGGGGGACGCCGTGTGCAGGCTGAAGCGCTCGTGCCTCGCGCAGCGGTCGTAGGTGGCCTGAGGGAAGCCCTCGCGCATCGAGAGGATGCGGCTCATGAAGCGCCAGCGCCAGGCATCGTCGAGGTCGCCCAGATGGCGCAGGAAGCCGCGGAATGTGAGCCAGCGATAGGGCTGGATGACCTGCGGCTCGGCGCGCCGGCACAGCACGCGGACCTCGGATGCGCCGGCTTCGAGCGCGGTCGCTGCATTGTCGAAGGCGGAGGCGCCCGCGCCGATGACCGCGACGCGGCGGCCTCGGAGCCTGGCGAAATCGATGGCCTCGCCGCTATGGGCGCGAAACTCAGCCGGCAGCTCTGCGACGGGCGCTGGCATGGTCCAGCCGCCCATGCCTTCCTGCCCGGTGGCGAGCACGACCTTGCGTGCGTGGAGCATCTGATCGCCGCCGGGCGTGCGCACCGTCAGCGCGAGGAGGCCTCCTGCGGCTGGCGCGATGTCCGTCACCTCGGCCTCGTTCCTGACGGGGATGCGGGTAACGCGCTGGTACCATTGCAGGTAGCGCGCCCAGTCTTCCCGCGTGATGAGGTCGAGCGCTTCCCACGCGGCCTGTCCGTAGCGGGCCTCATGCCAGGATTGGTAGGTCAGGCTCGGGATGTCGAGGTCGGGGCCGGTGAAGTCCTTGGGGCTGCGCAGCGTCGGCATGCGCGCATAGGTCAGCCAGGGGCCCTCGCGGCCGGCGTGAGCCTTGTCGAGCACGAGGATGTTGGTGACCATGCTGCGCATCAGGCCGAAAGCGGTGGCGAGGCCCGACTGGCCGCCGCCGATGATCGCCACGTCGAGCGCCTCACTTCCGTCGGGAGCCCGTCGCGGCGTCAGCCAGGCGGCGCGCGGATGGGCGATGCGCGCGAGGTCGCTCGCCACGCGTGCTTCCAGCCGTTCCAGTCCGTCCATCAGCGTCATAATCTGTCAGGCCGTCGGGTTGGCGCGGCGCCAGGCCGCGAGGTGGGCAGCGGAGGCCGCGAGATCATGGGGCGCGCGCCAGCCGACATCGCGGGCAAGGGCCTCCGGCGACATCGGCGCGCGGTCGCGCGGTCCGTAGAAATCGACATTGGAAGCTTCGCCCGGCTCGGCGAGGCGGCATGTCCCCGCGCCCCGCGCCGCCGCATAGGCATTGCCCCAGTCGAGCGCCGGGAAGGGCGCTCCGACGCTGACATTATAGGTGCGGCGCGCCAGTTGTCCTGCGGCGGCCACCGCTGCGACCGCGTCGGCGATGTCGAGCGCGTAGGTCCAGTCGCGGATGCCGGCGCGCGGCAGGATCGCGTCCTCGCCCCGTTCCAGCGCGGCGACGATCTGCGCCTGAGGGCTCGGCGTGTCGCGCACGCCGGTCGCGTGCTCCCACGGTCCGAACGCGGCGCTGAGGCGGAGGCTGACCACGTCGAGGCCCCAGAGCTGGCCGAGGCGGGCGCTCACCCGCTCGCTGGCCCATTTGGTGATGGCGTAAAGCCCGGCCGGATCGCCCGGCGTGTCTTCGGTGAGGAGGTCGACCTTCTCGCCAGCCGCGCCATAGGCCGCGGCCGAGCTGAGGTTGATGATGCGCCTGACTTCGGCCTGCCGCGCGCCTTCCAGCATCGCGATCTGCGAGACGAGGTTGACGTTGAGGATCGTGGCGGGCTCGGCCGCATCGCGCGCCGCATCCGCGGTGATGGCAGCGCCCATGACGACGAGGTCCGTGCCCGGCCTGATCGCGGCGTGGACCGCCTCGGCGTCGGTCACATCGCCGGCAAGGATGGTCAGGCGTCCCGGCAGGGAGCCGAGGCGCGCCAGCGCCGCGTCCATGGGCTTGCGGCGATCGAACAGGGTCACGGCCTTGCCCTCGCCAAGGAACCGCCCGGCTAAGTTGAGCCCGACGAAGCCGGCGCCGCCGAAGATGACGATGCTCATGGCGCGAGCCCCCTGGCTGCGGCCCATTCGGCATAGGTTTCGCGGGTCAGGTCGAAGCGGTCCGACTGCCGGGCATAGCTGTTGCCGAACAGGCGGCCGACCGGCTTGTAGGCCTCGAGGTCGAAGCGCAGCGTCTTGGGATCGACGAGGCCCGGCCTCGCATGGATGCGCACGACCTCGCCGATCAGGAGTTCGCGCTGCGGGGCGAATGTCAGGCTTACCGTCTTGCGGCACTCGAAGGCCACGGGCGCCTCGGCGATGTGCGGAACGGGGATCGACACGCCCGGCGACAGGCTGAGCCCGGCCGCCTCGATCTCGCTGACATGGGGCGGGAAGTCGATGGCGGTCAGGTTCATCGCCTCCGCCAGCGCCTCGTCCACGAGGTTGATGACGAAGACGCCGCTCTCGGAGATGTTGCGCGTGGTGTCCTTGGGCCGGTAGCCGCCTTCGGCCGGGCCGCCCCGGTGCTGGAGGCCGAGCACGATGAGGGCAGGGGTCTCGGAGAAGACGTTGAAGAAGCTGTAGGGCGCGGCGTTGACGACGCCATCGGCAGATACGCAAGTGACGAGCGCGATGGGCCTCGGCACGATGGCGGCGCACAGGAGCTTGTAGCGCTCCTGCGGCGACAGCGTCTCGAAGGCGCAGGTGAAGGGAGCTTCTGCGCTCATGCCGGCTCGATCACGCCGACCTGAGACGTGATGCGCCCGTAATGCTCGATGCGGCGGTGGCGCTTGAAGTCGAAGATCGTTTCCTTGCCGAAGCGCGTTGCGTCGAGGTCGCAGGCATGGACGAGCACGCCATCGTCCTCGCCGGGCAGTTCGGCGACGATGTGCCCATCGGGATCGACGATCAGCGTGCCGCCCATGAGGTGATGGCCGTCCTCGACGCCCGCCTTCGCCACAGCCACCACCCAGGTGGCGTTCTGGTAGGCGCCGGCCTGGAGCGACAGGCGGTGATGGAACAGGCGCTCCTCCAGCCCTTCGGCCGCGCGCTGGCTGTTGACCGAAGGCGTGTTGAAGCCGAGCACGATCATCTCGACGCCCTGCAGGCCCATCTCGCGATAGGTTTCGGGCCAGCGGCGGTCGTTGCAGATGCACATGCCGAACAGCCCGCCCATGGTGCGCCAGACGGGAAAGCCGAGATCGCCCGGCTCGAAATAACGCTTCTCGAGATGCTGGTGCGTGCGCTCGGGGTCGAACTCGACATGGCCAGGCAGGTGGATCTTGCGGTAAAGCCCGACGAGCTTGCCCTCGCGGTCGACGAGGACGGAGCTGTTGAAATGATGCCCGTCCGGTGTCAGCTCCGCATAGCCGAGGCTCAGGCCCATGCCGAGCGCCCTGGCGCGATCGAAAAGCGGCTTCGTGGCCGCGTTGGGCATATCGCGCTCGAACCAGATGTCGGCCTCGGCACGGTCCTCGTAGTGCCAGCGCGGGAAGAAAGTGGTGAGCGCGAGCTCCGGATAGACGATGAAGTCCGCGCCGCGCGCATGGGCCATCTCCATCAGCGCGAGCATGCGGGACACGACCGACGCGCGGTCATCAGCCTTCTGGATCGGACCCATCTGGGCCGCGGCCACTGTGACGATGCGGGGCACGGGTGAAGGCTCCTCAGTTCGGGGAAAGATTTGCACGAAGCATGCCAGATCAGCTCAGCCGGCGAGCCAGCCGCCGTCCACGCGGAGGCAGGCGCCGGTGGTGAAGCTCGCTGCGTCGCTGGCGAGGAAGAGGACGGCTTCCGCCACCTCCTCGGGGCGTCCGAGCCGCCCCAGCGGATGGCGCGCGACGGACCTCGCCTCCGCGGCGGCGGGTTCGGCCGCGCGGGCGAAGGAGCGCCGCAGCATCGGGGTGTCGATGGCGCCGGGGATGACGGCGTTGACGCGGATGCCCTCCGGCGCGTGGTCCACCGCGAGGCTCTGCATCAGGCTGACGACGCCGCCCTTGGCCGCGAGGTAGGCCGCATTGGCGCGCCCGCCCGCGAATGCGAGTTGCGAGCCCACGAGGATGATCGAACCGCTGCGGGCAGAGCGCATCGGCGCGAGCGCCGCGCGGGACCACAGGAAGCTGCCGGTCAGGTTGGTGCGGATGACGGCGTCCCAGGCCGCAAGCGTCGTATCCGGCGCGCTGGTGCCAGACGAGAAGCCGGCGGCCGCGAACAGCACGTCGATGCCGCCGAAGCGCGCGAGGATGGCGTCGCGATGGCGCTCCACCGTCGCCTCCTCGGCAACATCGCCAGACTGGACGTCGACCTCGGCGCCGGCCGCCCCGAGCGACGCCGCGAGCGTGCGCAGTCCTGCTTCGTCCCGGTCGACCAGGGCAAGCCGCGCGCCTTCGGCCGCGAAGCGAAGGGCCGTGGCCTGCCCGATGCCGGACGCCGCCCCGGTGATGACCGCGATGCGTCCCGCCAGCCTGCCCTGCATTCCCCTCGACCCCCCCGCGCCGTTAATCCGGACGGCAGCATTCCGCAGATCGGGCCCTGCGCCTAGTGCGCTTTCCGGGGGAGGGGTCTGTCGCTTACGCTCAAGCTTGGCCGCGCCGCGCGGCCGCCCGTCTGTCCCGGAGCCGTCATGCCCAGCCACAGCCTGATTGTCGCGCTCGGCGACCGCCAATACCGGGTTGAGCGCCCCTTCGGCTCCTGGCGGGCGAATGGCGGCTTCGTCAGCGATGTCTGCGTCATGAACGACGGCAGCGTGCGGGTGTTGCTCCGGCACGATTCGCAGACCCAGGCCGACGATCCGCGCGTGATCGCGCTCGATGCGGCGGGCCGCGAGATCGGCTCCTTCGCCGGCTCGGAGATCGCCGATTCGCATCTGATGACGCCGGGCCCCGACGGCTCGCTTCTGATCGTCGACCGCGACATGCATGAAGTCGTCATCTTCGATCGCGGCGGCCGGCGCATCGGCGGGCTTGGAGGCCGGGGCCGGCCGGGTTCGCCCTTCAACCACCCCAGCGATGTCGCTGTCGCGCCCTCCGGCGACATCTACGTGTCGGACGGCTATGCGGCCAGTTCGGTCCACCGCTTCAGCGCCGACGGACGTCCCCTCGGGCGCTGGGGCGCGCTCGGATCTGGCCAGGGCGAATTCGGCGAGCCCCATGCGCTGTGGGCCCTGCGCGATGGCCGCGTGGCGGTCGTCGACCGCGTGATGAACCGGGTCCAGCTCTTCACGGCAGATGGCGGCTTCGTCGCGGCCTGGACGGATCTCTACCGTCCGGTGTCGATCTGGGGCGATGAGGTGGACCGCATCCATGTGGTGGATTCGACGCCGTGCCTGCACGTTTTCGCCCCGGACGGAACGCGGCTGGGCCGCTGCCGCCCGGTGCTGAACGGCGCCCACGGCATCTTCGGCGCGCCGAACGGCGATCTCTACCTCGCCGAGGGCAACCCGAGCCGCATCACGCGTCTCGTCAGGCTCTAGTCGCCGGGGCGCTCCCCCTCCGCCAAGGCGCGCAGGATCGCGGCCGAAGCGTCGTCGGCCGGAAAGAACGTCTCGAGCGCCAGCTCGGACAGCGTCACGTCGACGGGCGTGCCGAAGACGGTCGTGGTCGAGATCAGCGACAGCGTGCCAGCCGGGGTGATGAGGCGCAGCGGAATGGCGATGCCGCCGAGTGTGTCGGCCACCTCGTGCCCGGTGGGCGCCGG
>JAIXZF010000326.1 GCA_027489835.1 Hyphomicrobiales bacterium | reverse complement strand
TCCTCCAACCCGTCCGCTCCCGTCCACTGGCGGGAAAGCGGCGACGGCGCGGCCGATCCCGCCTTGCCGGGCGATGCCGAGCCGTTGGCCGGCAAGGTGCGCGCGCCCGCTGCGCTCGCCCGCCGCCTGCGCCAGATCGGCGTGGTGGCGCGGGCGGACGGCGCGCGGCTCGCAAAGGAACTCAGGCCCGGCCAGCGGCTCGTCTCCCGCGAGGGTGATCTGTGGCGCTGGGACGGCTTCTCCGCCGCCGCCGAGGCGCCGACCCCCGCCGCCCGCCGCCTTGCCGAGAAGAACCGCCTCGGCGACCTCGAACGCGACGCGCAGGCCGCGCGCGAGGAAGCGGAAGCGGCCCGCGAGGCGTTCGACGCCGCGCAGGCCGAGGTGAAGCGCGCCGCGCAGGCCGAGGCGCTGGCGCTGGAGGCCGCGCGCGAGCGGCGCCGGCGCTTCGACCAGCAGCGCGACCTGTTGGCCGCCGCCGAGCGCAGGATCGCCGAAAGCGCCGCCCGCCGCGCCAGCCTCGCCGAGGGCGTGGGCCGGCTGGCCGCTTCGGAAGCGGAGGCCGCCAGCGCCCGCGCCCAGGCCGAGCAGGGGCTGATGGAGCTCAGGCCCTCGCCCGATCTCGAAGCCGCATTGGCCGCCGCCAGCGCGCTGGTGGCCGGCCGCCGCACCGCCGCCGCCCAGGCCCGCGCGATGGTGCAGACTCTGGAGCGCGAGGAGGCCCTGCGCCGCGAGCGCCGCGCCGCCGTCACGGCCGAGATCGGCCGCTGGCGCGAGCGCATGGAGCGCTCGGCCGCCTCCCGCGCCGAAGCCGCCAAGCGCCGCGAGGCCGCGGAGGCCGAGGCGAAGGCGCTGGCCAATGCGCCCGACACATTTCTCGTGCGTCGGCGCGAACTCGTCGCCGCCATCGACGAGGCCAAGGCGGCACGCGCCGTGGCCGGGGACGCCCTCGCACGCGCCGAGACGGCCCAGGCCGAGGCCGACAAGGCTGCCCGCGCCGCGCTCGAAGCCCTCTCCGCCACCCGCGAGGCGCGCGCCGCCAGCGAGGCCCGGCTCGAGGCCGCCCGGGCCCGGCTCGATGCCGTGACGCGCGCCATCGCCGACACGCTGGAGACGACGCCGTCCGGCCTGTTCGCGCTCGCGGGGCTGTCCCCGGGCAATGCGCTGCCCCCTGCCGCCGAGACCGAGCGCCGCCTTCAGGGCCTCAAGGGCGAGCGCGAGCGGCTCGGCGCGGTCAATCTGCGGGCCGACGAGGAACTGGTGGAGGTCGAGGCCAAGCGCGACGGGCTGACCCGCGAGCGCGACGACCTCAACGAGGCCATACGGCGGCTCAGGCAGGCCATTGGCGCGCTCAATCGCGAGGGGCGCGAGCGCCTGCTCGCCGCCTTCGAGGTGGTCAACGGCCATTTCAAGCGGCTGTTCGGCGTGCTGTTCGGCGGCGGCGAGGCGGAGCTGACGCTGGTCGACTCGGACGATCCGCTCGAGGCCGGCCTCGAAATCCTCGCCCGCCCGCCCGGCAAGAAGCCCCAGACGATGACCCTGCTCTCCGGCGGCGAGCAGGCCCTGACCGCGACGGCGCTGATCTTCGCGGTCTTCCTCACCAATCCGTCGCCGATCTGCGTGCTCGACGAGGTCGACGCGCCGCTCGATGACGCCAACGTCGAGCGCTATTGCGATCTCCTGCGCGACATGGTCAACCAAACCGAGACACGCTTCGTGGTCATCACGCACAATCCGATCACCATGGCGCGGATGGACCGGCTCTTCGGCGTCACCATGGCGGAGCGGGGCGTCTCCCAGCTCGTGTCGGTCGACCTCGAGACGGCCGAGCGCATCCGCGACGCGGTCTGACGGGACAGATCGGCGCAGGGGGGCGCCGGCGGATGATTCGTCAATGAACTGAATAATTTAAACCGGTGGCATCTGTCCTTGACAGCGCCGGATCACGAAAATATGTTGCGCCCGGTTTCGGTGGGGGTCCCCGCCGGTCCCCTGCGGCGCATGTGGCGCGATTGTGAAAGTCTGACGCATGTCGGAACCGAACAAGCAGGGTGATCGGGCTTCGGCAGGATCAGACCCTTCATCCGAGGCCGAGCTGTCGGCAAAGCTACGCCACCTCGACGCCCGTCTGTCGGAACTCCGGTCGGATCGCGGATCAACGCAGGAACCACCAGGCCGCCTCCAGGCCGATGGCTCTGCGATGGCGCGCGGCATGAAACTGGTGTCCGAGTTCGTCGCGGGGATTCTGGCGGGCGGGGTTCTGGGCTGGCTGATCGACCGTTTCACGGGCATTCAGCCATTCGGCCTGTTGATTGGACTTATGTTTGGGTTTGCAGCAGGCCTCAGAAACCTGTATCGCGCCACGCAGAACCAGTCAGTCAGGCCTCCGGGTCCCGATGCCGGCTGAATGCTGTCGATGAAAGCGGGACCAGGACGCCATGGCGAGCCCCCTTGAGCAATTTCAGATCAAGCCGATCGTGCCGCTCGGCCGGATCGGCGGTTCCGAGATCGCCTTCACCAACTCCTCGCTGTTCATGCTGCTCGTGGTCGGCGCCATCGGCCTGTTCTTCATGGCCGCCACCTCGCAGCGCTCGCTCGTGCCGGGCCGCATGCAGGCCTTCGCCGAGATGCTCTATGAGTTCGTCGCCGGAACGCTGAAAAGCGCTGCCGGCAAGGAAGGCATGCAGTTCTTTCCGCTGGTCTTCTCGCTCTTCCTGTTCGTGCTCACAGCGAACTTCATGGGCATGATCCCCGGCGCCTTCACCGTCACCAGCCAGATCATCGTCACCTTCGCGCTGGCGCTCCTGGTCTTCCTCACGGTCATCGGCGTCGGCCTCGCCAAGCATGGCACGCATTTCTTCGGCCTGTTCGTGCCGCAGGGCGCGCCGGCCTGGCTGGTCCCGTTCCTCGTGGTCATCGAGGTCATCTCCTTCCTGTCCCGCCCGATCTCGCTGTCGATGCGCCTGTTCGCCAACATGCTGGCCGGCCACATCGCGCTGAAGGTCTTCGCGGGCTTCGTGGTCTCGCTCGGCGCGCTCGGCGTCGGCGGCATCCTCGGCGCCACCCTGCCGCTCGGCATGATCGTCGCGCTCACTGCCCTCGAATTCCTCGTCGCGTTCCTGCAGGCCTACGTCTTCACCATCCTGACCTGCGTGTATCTCAACGACGCCCTTCACCCCGGCCACTGATTTCGGTTTCCGGTTCCGCCCCGATCCAGTTCAAAAACCTCAAGGAGTAGTCTTATGGATCCCCAAGCCGCCAAGTTCCTCGGCGCCGGCATCGCCTGCCTCGGCATGGGCCTCGCCGCCATCGGCGTCGGCAACATCTTCGGCAACTTCCTGTCGGGCGCCCTGCGCAACCCGTCGGCGGCCGATGGCCAGTTCGGCCGCGCCTTCGTCGGCGCCGCGCTCGCGGAAGGCCTGGGCATCTTCGCGCTCGTCGTCGCGCTGCTCCTGCTCTTCACCTGATCGGTCCGGAGTTTCGCGGGCGGAGCGGCACGGCGCCGCCTCCGCCCGCTTTCCGATCCCGCTCGCACCACCCGAGGTAGCTGACGATGGCGACACCGCAAACGGCAGGAACCGAGGCTCATGGCGGCGCCCATGACAATCTCGGCTTTCCGCCCTTCAAGACCGAGACGTTCGCGTCGCAGATCCTGTGGCTCGCCATCTTCTTCGGCCTGCTCTACTGGCTGGTGTCGAAGGTCTTCGCCCCGCGCCTCACAGACGTGATCGAGGGCCGCGCCTCCCGCATCGCCCGCGATCTCGATGACGCCGCCGCTGCCCGCACGCGGGCGGAGGAAGCCGGCGTCGCCTACGAGAAGGCCCTGGCCGAGGCCCGCGCCCGCGCCCAGTCCATCGCGCAGGCACGGCGGGACGAGGTCAATGCCGGCGTCGAAAGCCGCCGCAAGGCGCTCGAGGGCGACCTGTCGGCGAAGCTCGCCGCGGCCGAGGCCCAGATTTCGGCGACCAAGGCCAGCGCCATGGGCAATGTCCAGGCGATCGCCGCGGACGCCGCTGCCGCCATCGTCGAACGCCTCGGCGGCGTGGCGCCCTCGGCCGGCGATCTCGACGCCGCGCTCAAATCGGCCCTGAAGGCCTGAGGACGTCGCCATGCTGACCAACACCTATCTGTGGAGCGCCATCGGCCTCGTCATCTTCCTCGGCGTGCTGTGGAAGTTCGGCGTGCACGCCAGGGTGCTAGAGGCGCTCGACCAGCGCGGGGCGCGCATCGCTGCCGAACTGGCCGAGGCCCGCAAGCTGCGCGAGGATGCCGAGAAACTGCTGGCAGACTATGAATCCCGCCGCAGGGCTGCCGAAGCCGAGGCCGAGGCGATCGTCGCCGCCGCCCGCGAGGATGCCGAGCGCATCGCCCGCGATGCGGAGGCCAAGATGGCCGATTTCGTCACTCGCCGCACCCGCAGCGCCGAGCAGAAGATCGCCCAGGCCGAGGCCCAGGCCGCCGCCGACGTGCGCGCCGCCGCGGCCGATGCCGCCGCCAAGGCCGCCGAGCAACTGCTGCGCGGCCAGATGCAGGGCAAGGCCGGCGCCGACATGCTGACTCGCAGCCTGTCTGACGTGAAGGGGAGGCTGAACTGACGCGTTTCCGATCAGCCCCAGCGGCCTGACACCGGCGGCTTGAGATCAACGAGGCCGGAGCGGCGACGCTCCGGCCTTTCGCGTCATCGGATCGACCGCGCCGGGCAACGTCAGGCCTCACCCGGCCTTGATGCCCGCCTCGGTGATGAGCTTGCCCCATTTGTCCATCTCGGACTTGAGGAAGGCGCCGAGCTCGGCCGGCGAGGACGCCACGATCTCAGCTCCCAGCGTCGCCATGCGCTCCTTGACCTTCGCGTCCGCGAAGGCCGCGACCGTGTCGGCATGCATCCTGGCCACCACGGCGTCCGGCGTGCCCTTCGGCGCGAAGATCGCGAACCAGGACGAGACGTCGAAACCCGGCACACTGTCGGCCACGGGCGCGAACTCGGGGGCGACCGGCGAGCGCTTCGCCGTGGTGATGCCGAGCGACCGGATCGAGCCGGCCCGAACATGGCTCACCGCCTGCGTGATGTTGTCGAAGATCATGTCGATGCGGCCGCCGATGAGGTCCTGGGTCGCCTGCGCCGTGCCCCGATAGGGCAGGTGGACCATGTCGACGCCGGTCAGCTTGCGGAACAGCTCGCCCGACAGGTGCACGGAGGTTCCGACGCCCGAGGACCCGTAGGTCAGCTTGCCGGGATTGGCCCGCCCATAGGCCACGAGCTCCGGCACCGTCCGCGCCTCGACATGGTTGCCGACGACGAGCAGGTTCGGCACGAGCGCCAGCAGGCTCACCGGCTTGAAATCCGCGACGGGGTCGTAGTTCAGCTTCGGATACAGGAACTGGTTGGTGGCCAT
>JAIXZF010000426.1 GCA_027489835.1 Hyphomicrobiales bacterium | reverse complement strand
GCGCCGGCGGGACGCTTGATGTGCATACCTACCGCCCGCGCCATGATTTGCCTAGCGGCAGGGCCCGGTCTTGTCTCAAGGTCGGGAACGCGCCTTTTTCATGACGGCGCACCGGGGACTGTCGGAGATGTCGCTGCTCTGGATACCGGCGACGCTGATCGCAGCCTTCGCGCAGACCCTGCGCAACGCGACGCAGCGCTCGCTGACCGAGGCCATCGGCGTCGTCGGCGCCACGCAGGTGCGCTTCGTCTTCGGCCTGCCGTTCGCGGTGCTGTTCCTTACCCTCGCCTGCCTCATTGCCGGCACATGGCCGCCCGCGCTCAATGGAACGGTGCTGCTCTGGAGCCTCGGCGGCGCTCTAGCGCAGATCCTGGCGACGGGCCTGATGCTGGCGGTGATGAAGGAGCGCTCCTTCGCAGTCACCACCGCCTACACCAAGACGGAGCCCGTGCAGGTGGCGATCTTCGCCGCGATCGTACTGGGTGATCCGTTGAGCCCGCTCAAGCTTGCTGCCGTGGCGGTGGCGACCTTCGGCGTGATGCTGATGTCCTTTCGCCCCGGCCAGCCGGCGCTCGGCGCGGGGCTCAGGCCGCTGGCGCTCGGCATCGCGGCGGGCGGCTTCTTCGCGCTCGCCGCGGTCTGCTTTCGCGGCGCGATCCTCGCCCTCGACAGCGGCGCCTTCTTCATGCGGGCCAGCACCATCCTTGTGGTGGGGCTGGGGCTGCAATCGCTGATGCTCATCGGCTATCTGATGGCGCGCGACAGGCAAGCGCTCGTCGCCAGCTTAGGCGTGTGGCGGCAATCCCTGTTCGCGGGCTTTCTCGGCGCGCTCGCCTCGCAATTCTGGTTCATTGGCTTCTCGCTGACGGCAGTCGCCAATGTCCGCACTCTGGCGCTTGTGGAGGTATTCCTCGCGCAGATCCTGTCGCGCCGCCTGTTCTCGGAGGCCATGAGCCGCCGGGAGCTGATCGGCATGGCGCTGATCGCAGCAGGCGTCGCCGTCATCCTCGCACTGGCACTGTGAACGCCCAATCCTGCAACACCCACTCCTGCAAGACCAATGTGCGCGCCCGGCGCTTGCGGCAGGCGCCGCTTGGGCTCATCTGTAACATCGCGCATCGGGAGATTTCCGCATGACCAGGACCGCCGCCATCGTGGGCTGGGCCCACACGCCCTTCGGCAAGCATGACGCCGAGACCGTCGAAAGCCTCATTGTCCGCGCCGCGAACGAAGCGCTCGCCCATGCCGGGCTCGATGCCTCGGAGGTGGACGAGATCGTGCTCGGCCATTTCAACGCGGGCTTCTCGGCTCAGGATTTCACCGCGAGCCTGGTGCTGCAGGCCGATGCGAAGCTGCGCTTCAAGCCCGCCACCCGTGTCGAGAATGCCTGCGCCACCGGCTCCGCCGCCGTTCATCAGGCCATACGCGCCATCCGCGCCGGCGCGGCGCGCACCGTGCTGGTCGTCGGCGTCGAGCAAATGACCACGACGCCCGGGCCGCAGATCGGCCAGAACCTTCTGCGTGCCTCCTACCTGCCCGAGGATGGCGACACGCCGGCCGGCTTCGCCGGCGTCTTCGGCAAGATCGCCTCGGGCTATTTCCAGCGCCATGGCGACCAGTCCGATGCGCTGGCCGCCATCGCCGCCAAGAACCACCGCAACGGCGTGGCCAACCCCTATGCCCAGATGCGCAAGGATCTCGGCTTCGAGTTCTGCCGCGCCGAGAGCGAAAAGAACCCCTTCGTCGCCGGCCCTCTCAAGCGCACCGACTGCAGCCTCGTCTCGGATGGCGCGGCCGCGCTCGTCATCGCGGACATCGACGTCGCCATGGGCATGGAGCGCGCCGTCGCCTTCAAGGGCACCGCGCATGTGCAGGATTTCCTGCCCATGTCGAAGCGCGACATCCTGAAGTTCGAGGGCTGCGGCGTCGCCTGGCGCAAGGCGCTGGCCGAGGCGGGCATCGGGCTCGACGACCTCTCCCTCGTCGAGACGCATGACTGCTTCACCATCGCCGAGCTGATCGAATACGAGGCGATGGGCCTGACGAAGGAAGGCGATGGCGCCCGCGCCATCCGCGAGGGCTGGACCGTCAAGGACGGCAAGCTGCCGGTCAACCCCTCCGGCGGCCTCAAATCCAAGGGCCATCCCATCGGCGCCACGGGCGTCTCGATGCACGCGCTCAGCGCCATGCAGCTCATGGGCGAGGCGGGCGACATGCAGATTGCAGGGGCGAAGCTCGCCGGCATCTTCAACATGGGCGGAGCCGCAGTCGCCAACTATGTGAGCGTGCTCGAGCGGGCGAAGTGAGCGCAGCAGAACGAGGGCCAGCGGAATGGCGCCAAGTGACGGATGCCGCCGCGCGTGATAGGTTATTGTCATGAAGAAGCTGCATGTCACCGAGCTGACAGATGGAGAACTGACCGCTGTATTCCGTGCGTCAGTTGACCAAGCGGTGGCGCGTGCCCGCGCCAACGGGCATGAAATTCCTTCGCTGACCCCAGCGGCTGAAACGGCTCGGAACAAGCCGGTCCAGACCGTTTCTCGGCGATCATCGGCCAAGAAAGCCGTCGCTTGACGCCAGCTGCCGGCCTGCCGCGGCTGTTGATCGTCGCTGGGCCGAACGGATCGGGGAAGACGACCCTGACCGACCGCCTTCGCGCCATGGGCCTCGACTTCGGTGAATACATCAATGCCGACGAGATTGCGCTCTCGCTCGGCCCGGTTCCGGACAGAGATCGCGCCGCGCAGATCGAGGCGGACCGCCGGCGCGCGGCTGCGCTCAGCGAGCGACGTAGCTTCTCCTTCGAGACTGTGATGTCACATCCCAGCAAGATCGAGGACATGAAAGCTGCAAAAGCGGCGGGATATCATTTCACGTTCATTGGGGTGGCTCTGCAGGATCCGGAGCTGAACGTACGCCGCGTCGCCTTGAGGGTCAGCCAGGGCGGCCACGCAGTGCCGAAGGATCGCATCCTGGCTCGCTATGCGCGCACTCTGGCTTTGATGCCTGAAGCGATAGCGCTTGCCGACCGCACGCTCGTCTTTGACAACTCCGACAGCGCTGCCGGACCAGCTCTGGTCCTCACTGCCAGCCAGCCCGCCGTGTCAGGTGGCATGCTGACGGTTCGCCTCGCGCAGGGTCTGGCACGACAGCGCGATCACTGGACTATGCATCACCTCGTATCGGGGCTGCGCAGGCTTGCCGACCAGACGGGCCTCAAGCTTCGCTTTGGCTCCGAATTCTAAGGCCGCCCCTTGCGCATCTTCCTCGCCCTCATCCTCGCCTACATCCTGTCGATCTTCTATCGCTCCTTCCTGAGCGTGATCGCGACGCCGCTGATGGCTGACCTCCGGATCGGCCCGGCCGAGCTCGGCGCCATGAGCTCGGCCTGGTTCATCACCTTCGCGGTCATGCAGTTCCCGGTCGGCTGGGCGCTGGACAGGATCGGGCCGCGCATTACCGTCACTGCCTGCATGGCGGTGGGCGCGGTGGGCGCGGTGCTGTTCGCGCAGGCGCCGAGTGCAGGGCTCGCCACGCTCGCCATGTCGTTGCTCGGCGTGGGCTTCTCGCCCGTCTTCATGGCCGCGCTCTACCTGTTCGCGCGCTCAGGCCCGCCTGGCAGCTTCGCCGGGCTCGCCTCGCTGTTCATTGGGCTGGGCTCGCTGGGCAACCTCCTGGGCGCGGCACCGCTCTCCCGCGCGGCGGACAGCTTCGGCTGGCGGCCCACCATGCTGGGCGTCGCGGCGCTCTTCATCGTGGCGCTCGCGCTCGCGGCGCTGCTGCTGCGCGACCCGCCGCCCGCCGAGACCGGCGCTTCGCGCGATGACGGCGTGATCGCAGGGCTCTCCGCCATCATCCGCATT
>JAIXZF010000399.1 GCA_027489835.1 Hyphomicrobiales bacterium | reverse complement strand
GAGCAGTCCTTCGGCGTCGACGCCGGCATCGACCAGACGCTGCTGGACGGCCGGGTCACCCTTTCGATGACGGCGTTCCACAACCGCATCCGCAACCTCATCGACTTCGACTTCAACCGCGGCCTCGTCATCGACCTGGGCGGCGGCCCTGCTCCGGTGGGCCAGTACGTCAACGTTGCCCGCGCCCGCACCCAAGGGCTGGAGCTCGCGGCCGATGCGGTGATCTGGGAAGGCTATGTGAAGGCCCGCGGCAGCTACACCTATCTCGACGCCATCGACGAGACGACCGGGCTCAAGCTGGCCCGCCGCCCCGCGCATCAGGGCAAGGCCTCGCTGCTGTTCACGCCCTGGCCGAAGGTGACCATCGAGCCGCTGGTCTATCTGATCGGCGAGCGCTATTCGAGCCGCAACGAACGGCAGCGCCTCGCGCCTTATGCGATGCTGGACGTGCGCGTCGCCTATCAGCTCAACGACAACCTCAAGCTCTACGCGCGCGCCGAGAACCTCACGGATGCGCGCTATCAGGAGGTGAAGGATTACGGCACGGGCGGCCGCGCCATCTATGTCGGGCTGAACGCCACCTGGTGAGGGGCTGGCAAGGCTCCGGGCCTGACCCTGACGATCGCAACAACTACCGTCATCCCGGCCTCGAGCCGGGATCACGCCGTGAGCTGCGGGCCTTGCCAGAAAGCGCAGCGCTCCATGCGATCCTGGGTCAAGCGCGGGATGACGGCGTCGCTGAGATCAGCGGGCGGATGGTCGCGACCACGACCTGGCCCGTCTCGCACACGAGGCGGCCCGTCGCATCATCAATCCTCAACGCATGGCCCGCCGGCAGCGCGTGCGTGCCGCCGCCGATCCGGAGCGTCGCCGGCTCCGCCGGCGCAAAGGCGATGGCGATGCCGCCTTCCATGTCGAGCGCCGAGCCGTCCGTCAGCACATCGAGGCCGGCCTCCACCGCGCCGCGCCGGACGATCAGGTTCACCACCTCCACCGGCCCGTTTTCGAGCCGGCTCGCGATCGGCGCTTCGCCCCTGTAGCGCGCGGGCCGGTAAGGCGTGCGCAAGTCGATCTCGCCATCGGGCGTGTCGAGCACCAGCCCAGACCCGGTGATGACGACCTGCAGCCTGTCATGTCCCGCGAAGTCCGAGAACGGCCCCGGAGTTGGAATGGTCGTCCACCCCAGCCGCCAGATCATGCCGTCCCAGCCTCCGGGCGACGCGCCCGCCATGCGCTCCTGCGCGATGTCGACGGTGACGCCGCCGCCATTCTTCCACAGGATGCGGGCGAAGCCTTCGGGGGCGAGGGGTGTCAGGCGCATCGTCGGACCATGCGACGAAACGCGGATCGCTGTCATCAGCGCCCTTGTGGCCCTGAGCAGCCTGCGGGACAATCGTGGCTCAGGCCTTGAACAGAAAAGCGCTTCCCGCTCGCATGCTCCCGCCATCCCTCAGCATCGAAGGGCGCAAGGTCAGCCTCGATCCGCGCGACCCCGTCTTCGTGCAGGACCCTTATGCCGCCTACGAAGCCATCCGCTCCGTGTCCCCGATGTTCCGCTGGGAGCAATATGGCTGCTGGTGCGTCCTCGGCCATGAAGCGGTTTCGGCGCTGCTGAAGGACCGGCGCTTCGGCCGCCAGATCCTGCATGTGACGACGCGCGAGGCGCTGGGCTGGCCGGAGCCGGAGCCGCATCTCGACCCGTGGCGCCGGGTCGAGGAGCGGACCCTGCTGGCGCTGGAGCCGCCGGACCACACCCGCATCCGCACGCTGGTGAACCGCGCCTTCGTATCGCGGCAGGTGGAGCGGCTGCGCCCGCGCATCGCCGCGCTGGCCCATCGGCTGATCGACGGGTTCGAATCGAAAGGCGAGGTCGAACTGCTCGAAGCCTTCGCCACGCCCATTCCCGTTGCCATCATCGCCGAATTGCTGGGCGTACCGGCGGACCGCTCGCCCGATCTGCTGGCCTGGTCCCATGCCATGGTGGCGATGTACCAGTATGGCCGCAGCCGCGCGGTCGAGGACGAAGCGGTGCGCGCTACGCAGGATTTCGTCGCTTTCCTGCGCGGCTACGTGGCTGAGCGCCGCGGCGCGCCCGCCGACGACCTCATCAGCACGCTGATCGCCGCCGAGAGCGCGGGCGACCGGCTGAGCGAGGACGAACTAATCGCCACCTGCATCCAGCTCCTGAATGCGGGCCACGAGGCGACGGTCCACGCCATCGGCAATGGCGTCAAGGCCATCCTCGAAGCGCGGGTGGACATGCCCGCGCTGATGGCTGCCGGGGGTGCCGCCGGCCTTGTCGAGGAGGTGATGCGCTTCGATGCGCCGCTGCACCTGTTCAAGCGCCATGCGCTGGAGGATTGCGAGGTCGCCGGCATCGCGCTCAGGCAGGGCGAGGAGATCGGCCTCCTGCTGGGCGCGGCCAATCGCGACCCGGCTCGCTTCGCTGATGCTGGCCGGTTCGATCCCGCCCGCGTGCCGAACCCGCATCTCAGCCTCGGCGCGGGCATCCATTTCTGCATCGGCGCCCCACTGGCGCGGCTCGAGCTGGAGGTGGCGCTGGGCGTCTTGTTCGAGCGGCTGCCGCGGCTGAGGCTGGCGAGCCGGCCGCTCTACCGCGACAGCTATCATTTCCACGGGCTGGAGCGGCTG
>JAIXZF010000303.1 GCA_027489835.1 Hyphomicrobiales bacterium | reverse complement strand
GTCTACAGCGCCTCCGAATTCGGCCGCGACATCCTCGAGAACGCCCGCGCCATGGCGAAGGCGATGAACATCAACATCGTGCTCGAGGAAGAGACCAAGTTCACCGGCGTGGACGTCACCGCCCATGCGATCAAGCTGCGCAACGCGGCGCCGGACTTCATCATCTTCCACGGCTATGCCGGCAACATCTGGCCGGAAATCGTGAAGCTCGCCCGGGAGTATGGCGTCAAGGGCCAGTTCATGGGCACGCTCTACGGCTCGCATCCCGAGGTCGTGTCCGGCGTCGGGCAGGCGGTGGACGGCTTCCTCGGCGCGGTCTCGGTCGAGCTGGTGCTCAAGGACCGCACCGAGCCGATGCTCAAGACCATCGACGGCTATATGCGCACATGGACGGCCAAGCCCTACACCGGCTACGCCAACGTCGGCTACATGCAGAGCTGGGCGACGGCGCTGATCCTGAGGGAGGCGATCGGCCGCGCGATCGACAAGGGCAGGCCGCTCAATGGCGACAGCCTGATCGCCGAGGTCAACGGCCTGAAGGATTGGGATTCGGGCGGCATCTTCGGCGTGCCCGTGTCCTTCGACAAGAACCGCATCCCCTACGGCGTGATCTACCGGTACTCCTGGCCAAACGGTCAGTTCACCGTCCAGTCCGCGTCGACATGGCAGCGTGGGGACTGAGCCGATGACAGCGGCCCTGGAGATCGCGGGGTTGAGCGTGGCCTATGGCGGCGCCGTGCAGGCGCTGTCGGGGGCGACGCTCACCGTGCCTGAAGACGGCTTCGTGGTCCTGCTCGGCGCCAATGGCGCCGGCAAGTCCACCATGCTGAAGGCGATCTCCGGGCTGCTGCCTTTCGAGAACGGCGCGGTCACCGCGGGCTCGGTCCGCTTCTTCGGCGAGGACATCGCGGGCATCCCCTCGCACCGGCTGGCGCGCAAGGGGATGCTGCATGTCCGGGAAGGCCGCTGCGTCTTTCCGAACATGAGCGTCGAGGACAACCTTTCCACCGCGACCTTCGCGCTGGATGGGCGTACGCCGCGCAAGACGCGCGGCTTCGACGACATCTATGCCTATTTCCCGCAACTGGCGGCTCGGCGCGGCACGGCCGCGGGCTATCTTTCGGGCGGCGAGCAGCAGATGTTGGCCATCGGCCGGGCGCTCGTCGGCGACCCGCGCCTCCTTCTCGTCGACGAGGCGTCCCTCGGCCTCGCGCCGCTGATCGCACGCGAGATCTTCGACATCCTTGGCCGGATCAACCAGGACAGGCGCCTCGCCATCCTCGTGGTCGAGCAGAACGTGGCGCTGGCGCTCAGGCATGCGGCCTATGGCTACATCCTCGAGAACGGCGTCATTAGCCTCGAAGGCAAGGCCGAGACGCTGATGGACCGCGAGGCGATCTCGAGCCGCTATCTCGGCGGCGGCCATGCGGCCGTGGCCGCGCACTGAACCGACCGATCCCTTTTATCGCCACAGCTGAGACAGCGCCATGGATCTGCAATTCCTGACACTCGATGTGGCGGACAAGATCGCTGTCGTGAAGCTCAACAATCCGCCCGTCCACGCCCAGGCGCGCGGCATGCGCGAGGAGCTGATCCGGCTTTTCGACGCGCTGAGCGATCGCGACGATGTCGCCGTCGTGATCCTCACCGCCTCCGGCAAGGTGTTTTCCGCCGGCGCGGACGTGAAGGAGCGTCGCGGCATCGTCAAGGAGCCGGGCGACTACCTCAAGCACAACCGGCTGACGCGCGAGTTCTTCTATGCCGTGTCGGACTGCGCCAAGCCGGTGATCGCGGCGGCGAACGGGCCGGCCATCGGCGCGGGCTTCGCGCTGATGATGTCGTGCGACATCATGATCGCCAGCGACGACACCTGGGTGCAGATGCCGGAACTGGATGTCGGCCTCGCGGGCGGCTCGAAGCTGCTGATGGAGCATTTCAGCCGCTCGATGGCGCGCTACATGTATTTTACCGCACGCAGGATCCCGGCGCAGGAACTCTACCGCCTCGGCGTCATCTCGGCTTGCGTGCCGCGCGACAAGCTGATGGACGAGGCCATGACCATCGCCCGAGAGATCGCCGCGAAAAGCCCCGTCGCCGTGCGCTGGGTGAAGCGCGCCTTCAACGTGGTCGAGGAGATGCCCTACCGCGACGCCTACCGCTTCGAGCAGTCGGTGACGGTGGACCTCTCGCACACCGAGGACACCAAGGAGGCGCAGCTCGCCTTCGTCGAGAAGCGCAAGCCCGTGTTCAAGGGCCGCTGAGCCATGATCCGCTGCGCGATCCTCGACGACTACCAGACGACCGCCCTCTCCCATGCCGATTTCGCCCCGCTCAAGGACCGCGTCGCCTTCACGGTGTTCAGCGACCATGTCGCCGACACGGCGGCCCTGCTGGAGCGGCTCGCCCCGTTCGAGATCGTGGTGGCAATGCGGGAGCGGACGCCCTTCGACGCGGAGCGGCTCGCGCGGCTGCCCAACCTGAAGCTTCTCATCACGACCGGGCCGCGCAACGCTTCCATCGACCTCGAGGCCGCGCATCGCCACAGCATCGCGGTGTGCGGCACCGAGGGCTTTCCGGGCTCGACCGCCGAGCTCACCTGGGGGCTGCTCCTGTCCCTCGTCCGCCACATCCCGTACGAGTTCGCGAATTTCAGGGCCGGCGGCCCATGGCAGCTCACCGTCGGGCGCGATCTTCGCGGCCTGACGCTCGGCGTCATCGGGCTCGGCACGCTGGGCGGACGGGTGGCGGCGTTCGGCAAGGCCTTCGGCATGAACGTGCTGGGCTGGAGCCGGAACAACACGCCGGAGCGCTCCGCCAGCATGGGTATCGGCTTCGCGCCCAGCCTCGATGCGCTGCTCTCGGACAGCGACGCAGTCTCGATCCACATTCCGCTCAACCGCGACACGCAAGGGCTGATCGGCGCGCACGAGCTTGGCCTGATGAAGCGCGACGCGCTGCTGCTCAACACCTCGCGCGGACCGATCGTCGACGAGGCGGCGCTGATCGACGCGTTGACGAGGCGGCGCATCGGCGGCGCGGGGCTGGACGTGTTCGGGCAGGAGCCGCTGCCGGCCGACCATCCGTTCCGGACGCTCGACAATGTGGTCGCGACGCCGCATCTCGGCTATGTCACGCAGAACAGCTACCGCGCCTATTTTACGGGCGTGGCCGAGGACATCGCGGGCTGGCTCGAGGGGCGGCCCATCCGGCTCCTGACGCCGCCCCGGCCGTGATTAGTGCCGGCCCAGCACAGTTGCTGTATGGATCAGGCGCATTGCTGTGTCCGGCCCGCGCCGCACAAGATCGCTCACTGACAAGAACCGGCGGGGTGCGCCCGGGCCTGGCCGCAGCATGCTCCGCCGCAAGCAGAAAGCGCCGTCCAAGGCGCTGACAACAAGCCTCAATCGGTGCGCAACGCCGATCCGGACCATCGGGAATTCCTCGGGAGGGAACCACATGAAACTGAAATCAGCCCTGAAAATCGCGGGCCTTTCGGCAGCGGGCACGCTCGCCTCCGCCCTGCTGATGGGGACAGCTCTGGCCCAGACCCAGATCGACGTCATCCTGCCGGTGACCGGCCCCACCGCCGGAACGGGCGAGCTGTTCAAGAACGGCGTCGACTTCGCTTTCGGCGAGGTGAACGACGCCGGCGGCGTGCACGGCAAGAAGATCGCGGCGCGCATCCTCGACGATGGCGGCACCACCCAGGGCGGCACGGACCGCGTGCGCCAGGCGATCTCGGGCGGCGCGAAGATCATCCTCCAGGGCGGCGGCTCAGCCGTGGCGGCGGCGATCTCCGCCGACGTGAAGCGCTGGAACGAGCGCAACCCCGACAACCCCGTGCTGCTCATCATGATGGGCGCCGAGGCCGCGCAGCTGACGAAGAAGGATTGCCACTTCTACGCCTTCCGGACCTCCACCAACGCCGACATGCGCGTCAAGGCGCTGGTCAAGGCGCTTTCGGAGAACAATCGGCTCGGCACCAAGGTTTTCGCGATCAACCAGGATTACAGCTGGGGCCGCGAAATGGACGCGGCTGTGAAGGAGAACGCCGCGCCGTTCAAGTATCAGGTCGTAGGTTCCGTGCTGCACGACGTCAGCAAGATCCAGGACTTCTCGCCCTTCGTGGAGCGCATCCGGGAATCCGGCGCGGAGACCGTCGTCACCGGCAACTGGGCGCGTGATCTCCTGCTGCTGATGCAGTCGGTGTCGTCCGCCAACCTCAAGGCCAAGTTCGCCACCGTCTTCCTAGACGAGAAGGGCAACATCGCCTCGGCGGGCAAGGCCGCGCTCGGCTCCTATGTCGCCACGGCCTTTGTCGCTGAAGCGGGCGGCGCGGAGGGCGAGGCCTACCTCAAGAAGTTCAACGAGAAGACGGGCGCGAACCCGGTCAGCGCCGGCAACAACGCGGTGATGGCGATCAGGCTCCTGTCGCGCGCCATCGCGTCGGTGCCCGAGAAGGACATGCTGAACCCGACGGCCCTGGCGCTCGCGCTCGAGAAGGTCACGGCGCCCTGGGTCCATGGCGAGGTCAGCATCCGCGCCGAGGACCACCAGTTGCGCCTGCCGCTCGTCGTCGGCGAGGTGTCGACCGAGGCCCGGTTCAAGCTCGACGGGACCGACATGGGCCTCAAGCCCGTGAAGACCCTGACCGCGGCCGAGACGGAAGTCCCCGCCGACGGCAGCTGTCAGATGCAGCGTCCGAAGTGACGCTTCAGCCGTGATGCTTCGGCCTCCGGCGCTTGGGTGCCGGGGGCCCTTCGATGCTATGACGCCGGCAAGGACATCTCACCCGCATGGACGCGTTTCTGGTCGCCCTGCTGAACGGGCTCGTCTACGGGCTCCTGGTCTTCATGGTCTCGGCTGGCCTGACACTGGTGTTCGGCATGATGGGCGTGCTGAATTTCGCGCACGCCTCCTTCTACATGCTCGGCGCCTACGCAGCCTTCCTGTCCGGCCGCTACATCGGGTTCTGGGGAGGGCTGATCGTCGCAACCCTCGCGGTGGGGCTGGTCGGCCTGTTTTCGGAGCGGCTTCTGCTGCGCAAGGTGCGGAGCTTCGGGCACACCCAGGAATTGCTGCTGACCTACGGGCTGTTCTTCGTGCTCGAGGAACTGGTGAAGCTGCTGTTCGGGCCGACGCCCGTCGCCTACCGGGTGCCGGACGAGCTGCGCTTCACAGCCTTCACCATCGGCAATTCGCAGTTCCCGTTCTTTCGCCTGCTGATGGGCGCGACCGCGCTCCTGATGTTCTTCGGGACCTATGCCGCGCTCCGCTTCACGCGGATCGGACTGATCGTGCGGGCTGCGGTCGAGCGCCCGCAGATGGTCTCGGCGCTGGGGCACAACGTGCCCATCGTCTTCAGCGGCCTGTTCGCGGTCGGCTCGGCCCTCGCCGGCCTCGCCGGCGCGGTGGCCGGCATGTACTATCCGACCAGCCCGGCCATGGCGCATGAGCTCGGCTCCATCGTCTTCGTCGTGGTGGTGATCGGCGGCCTCGGCTCGCTCAACGGCGCGCTGGCGGCTTCGCTGCTGATCGGCGTCATGACCAGTTTCGCGGTGGGGGTTGAGTCCACATTCGGCGACCTGTTCCGGGCGCTCGGGCTGGGCGGCCTCGCGCTTCCCGGGCTCGAAGCGGTTCAGTTCTCGTCCATCGCGGGCGTCCTGCCCTATGCGCTGATGCTGCTCGTGCTGCTTTGGCGGCCTGCCGGCTTCGCCGGGAACCGGGCCTGAGCCATGGACCCCAAGGACAAGGCCACGCATTCCCCTGCCCGCGCGGCACTGCTGCGTCTCGTGCCGCTGGCGCTGCTGCTGGGCGCGCTCGTCGCGCTGCCGCGCTTTTCCGACATGGCCTTCCTGAACGCGATGGTGCTGGTCTGCATCGCCGCCCTCTACGCGATGGGCTACAATCTCCTATGGGGTCAGGCGGGGCTGATCTCGTTCGGACACGCGACCTATTTCGCCTTCGGAGCCTCATGCACGATCATGACGATGGCCGCCATCGAGCGCGGCTCGTCCTTCCCGACGCCGCTGCTGCCCCTCGCCGGCGGCGCGGCGAGCTTCCTGATGGGGCTCGTCGCGGGCTGGTTCGCGACCATCCGCACCGGCGTCTACTTCGCCATGATCACCGTGGCGATCACCGAACTCGTGCGGGCCATCGTCCAGCGCTGGGACACGATGTTCGGCGGCGAAGCCGGCATCACCTCGATCCGGATGGCCTGGGGCCCGATCGGCTTCCAGAAGCTGATCGACGTCTACTACTTCACCCTCGCCTGGACGGTCATCGGCATCCTGCTGCTGTGGTTCCTGCAGAGAAGCCCGCTGGGAACCGTCATTCGCGGCATCCGCGAGCAGGAGGAGCGCGTGCGCTTCCTCGGCTACGACACGCATGCGCTGAAGACGCTGGTCTTCGCCATTTCGGCCGGCGTTTCGGGCATGGCCGGCGGGCTGCTCGCCTTCACCAATGAATCGACCAACGTCGCCCTCTACGAAGGCGCCTATTCGACGACGGTGCTGATCAACACGGTGATCGGCGGCGCCGGCGTCTTCCTCGGCCCGGTCGTGGGCGCAACGCTGACGACCCTGTTCGGCTACTATGTCGCGAACCTGACCTATTACTGGCTGCTCTACATGGGACTGCTGTTCATGGTCATCGTCGTGTGCGCCCCGCGCGGCATCAGCGGCCTCGGCGTCGATGCGTTCCGGCGGTTGCGCAGCGATGCGCCGGTGCCATGGGGCCGGATTGTCCGGCAGGCGGCAGGCTGGCTCGCGATGGCGCTCGGCTGCATCATGACGATCGAACTGATCGGGGCCGTCGTGCAGCCCTCCTACGGCGCCCTGGCGCGGTCGAGCGGGGTGGCCTGGCCGCCGGTGAGGGTCTTCGGCATCAGCTGGATGCCCGCCTCGCCCCTGACTCTCGGCGGGATCGCGCTGCTGTTCAGCTTCGGGGCGCTGATGCTGCGTGACGGCGTCGTCACCGCGCGACGCAACGTCGCGAAGCTGGCCGAGGCCATCGCCGGCAAGCCGGAGCCAGGCCCATGACGTCCGGACAGGGGCCCGTGCTCGTCCTCGAGGATGTCGCCAAGCGCTTCGGGCCCATCGAGGTGCTGACGGGAATCAACCTCACGCTGAGCCGCGGCGAAAAGCGGGCGCTGATCGGCCCGAACGGCGCCGGGAAATCCACGCTGTTCAATCTCGTCTCCGGCCGCTTCGCGCCGAGCAGCGGCGTGATCCGGCTGGGCGAGAAGCGCATCGACGGCATGCCGGCGCATCAGCTCAACCGCATGGGCCTGTCGCGCTCCTTCCAGATCACGCAGGTGTTCGGCGGCATGTCGCTCTACGAGAACATCTACATGGCCGTGATGAGCCGCCACGGTAAGCGCTGGTCGCTGCTGCGCAGCGGGCGGGTCTGGCGCGACATCGCCGAGCAGACGCGCGAGCTGATCGACTATGCGCAGCTCACCAGCCTTGCCGACCGGCAGGCCAGCACGCTGGCCTATTCCGAGCAGCGGGCGCTGGAGATCTGCATGACCGTGGCGACCGGGCCGGACCTCATCCTGCTCGACGAGCCCACCTCCGGCATGTCGCGGGTCGAGGCGGCGAACATGGTGGCGTTCATCGGCCGCATGACGGAGGGCCGGACGCTGTTGATGGTCGAGCACGACATGGATGTGGTGTTCGGCCTTGCCGACACGATTTCGGTCCTGTCGCAGGGACAGATCCTGGCGACCGGCACGCCCGCCGCGATCCGCGACGATCCGCGCGTGCAGGACGCCTATCTCGGCGGGAGCGCGCACTGATGCTCAGCGTGCGGGACCTTCACGCCGCCTATGGCAACATCCATGTGCTCCGCGGCGTCGCCTTCGAGATCGCAGGCGGCGAAATCGCGACCATTCTCGGGCGCAACGGTTCGGGCCGTTCCACGACCTGCAAGGCCGTGATGGGCCTCTTGCCCCCGCTCCGGGGCCAGGTGCTGCTGGGCGGCGTCGATCTGGCGGGCCGCGAAAGCCATGACATCGCGCGCGCCGGCCTTGGATACGTGCCGGAGGAACGGCTGATCTTCACGACGCTGACGGTCGAGGAAAACCTCATCATGGGCCAGAAGCCCGCGAAATCGGGCGCCGCGCGCTGGAGCATGGATGAGCTCTACGATTTGTTCCCGCGCCTCAGAGAGCGCCGGAATATCCGCGCCGGCTTCCTTTCCGGCGGCGAGCAGCAGATGCTCACCATGTTCCGCACGCTGCTTGGCAATCCCTCCGCGATCCTGATCGACGAGCCGACCGAAGGGCTCGCGCCCAAGATCGTCGACGTGGTCGGCGAGGCGATCCTCGAGATGAAGCGGCGCGGACTGGCCGTCGTCCTGATGGAGCAGAAGCTGAGCATGGCGATGAAGGTCACCGACACCGTGCTGGTGATGGGTCATGGCCAGATCGTGTTCGCCGGCTCGCCGCAAGCTTTCGAGGCCGATCCGGGCATTCGCCGGCAATGGCTGGAAGTGGCCTGAGGAGGGCCAGCGCGATGGAATTCCCCGACAAGCTGGACGCGCCGCTCGAGGTGCCGCCCTCCGCCTTCGAC
>JAIXZF010000027.1 GCA_027489835.1 Hyphomicrobiales bacterium | reverse complement strand
GCGGCTTCCTCGAGCGCCCTGCGGGCGGCGGGCGTCAGCTCCTTGCCGGGAGCGGCGCGGAGCGGGGCTGGAGGCGACGGCTCCGGGGCAGGCTCACGAAGGTCCATCGACGCCGTGTCGTCCTTGGGAAGGTCCTCGGCCATGGCTTGTTCCTCGTCTTGCGGCGCTTTCGGGGGCTGCACACATATAGGATCGAAACGGGTCCTGTCCCAGCGGAGGCGCGCGACTGTGAACTACTTCAGGACTGCTTTGCTGCTGGCCGCGATGACGGCGCTGTTCGGCGTCATCGGGCTTCTCCTGGGCGGGACCCAAGGCATGCTGATCGCGCTCGGGGTTGCCGTGGCGATGAACCTGTTCAGCTACTGGAACTCGGACCGGCTCGCACTGGCCGCGCACAACGCGCAGGAGGTCGACGAGGCGAGCGCGCCCGAGCTCTACCGCATGGTCCGCGACCTCGCCGCGCGCGCGGGCATGCCGATGCCCCGGGTCTACCTGATCGACGATCCGCAGCCCAACGCCTTCGCCACCGGCCGCAACCCGCAGAACGCCGCCGTCGCGGCGACCACCGGCATCCTCCAGACGCTCACCTATGAGGAGCTGGCCGGCGTGATGGCGCACGAGCTCGCCCATATCCGGAACTACGACACGCTGACGATGACGGTCACCGCCACGCTGGCGGGCGCCATTTCCACCATCGCCAATTTCGGCATGTTTTTCGGCGGCAGCCGGGAGCGGCCCAATCTCGTCGTCACGCTGCTGGTGTCGATCCTCGCGCCGCTGGCCGCGATGGTGGTGCAGATGGCGGTGTCGCGCTCGCGTGAATACGAGGCCGACAAGCTCGGGGCGGAGATCTGCGGCAATCCGGTCTGGCTGGCGGACGCGCTGGCCAAGATCGCGGGCGGCGTCGCCCAGGTTCCAAGCGAAGCGGCGGAGCGCCATCCGCAGACCGCCCACATGTTCATCATCAATCCGCTCTCGGGCCGCGGCTTCGACAACCTGTTCTCGACCCATCCCGACACCGGCAACCGCATCGCCGCCCTGATGGAACAGGCCGCCCGAATGGGGTATGGCTCGTCCCAGCCCCAAAGCGGGTTCCTCGGCGGCGCGCAGGCGGGCCCCTGGGGCTCGCAGAACCTCTCGAACCAGTCCCGGAGCCGCGGCCCCTGGGGCTAGACAAGCTTCGGACCTGACGTGACCCAACCGACCACCGCACCCGGCCTCGAGCCGGGCCTTGCCGCGCGCGACGCCGCCAGCCGCGCCTTCGAGCGCACGCTCGCGGCAAGGCTCCAGCTCGACGAAACGCTCGATCGGGAGATCGCCGCGACCCCCGGCCTCGAAGGCCGTGACGCCTCGCTGGCGCGGGCGATCGCCATGGCGAGCTTCCGCCACCTCGGCACGATCACCCGCGCGCTGGACAGCCGTCTCGACAAGGGCGCCGCCTCGCTGCCGCGGCCGGTGCAGGCCATCCTCGCCACGGCCGCGGCGCAGATCCTCTATCTCGAGGCTCCGGACCACGCCGCCGTCGACCTCGCGGTGGCGCAGACACGGGCCCAGCCGCAGGGCGTGCGCTTCACAGGCGTCGTCAACGCCGTGCTGCGCAAGCTCGCGCGCGAGGCGGCGTCCATCCGCGCCGCGGCGGATCCCCTTCAGGACGACACGCCCGACTGGCTCCGCCGCAGCTGGACGGCCGACCATGGCGCCGAGGCCGCAGGGCTGATCGCCCGCTCCTTCAGCGAGGAGCTGGCGCTGGACCTGACCGTCAGGTCCGATGCTGGCGGCTGGGCCGAACGGCTCGGCGCGGTCCTGCTGCCCACCGGATCGATCCGGCTGCCCGAGCGGACCCCGGTGCACGAGCTGCCGGGCTATGACGAGGGAGCGTGGTGGGTCCAGGACGCCGCCTCCGCCGTGCCGGCTCGCCTGCTTGGCGCTGGCCCCGGCATGCGGGTGCTCGACCTCTGCGCCGCACCGGGCGGCAAGACGGCCCAGCTCGCCGCCGCAGGAGCGGACGTGACCGCGCTCGACCGCTCCGGCCAGCGCCTGAGGCTCGTGCGCACCAACCTCGACCGGCTCGGGCTCGACGCCCGCATCGTCGAGGCGGACGGCGCCAGCTGGCGCGACGAGCCCTTCGACGCCGTGCTGCTCGACGCGCCCTGCACCGCCACCGGCACCATCCGCCGCCATCCGGACGCGGCCTGGACCAAGACCCCCGGGGACGAGGCCAAGCTCGTCGCGCTGCAGGCGAGGCTGATCGACAACGCCGTCGCCCTGACCAGACCCGGCGGCAGGCTGATCTTCTGCACCTGCTCCCTGCAGCGCGCCGAGGGCGAGGCCCAGGCCGAGGCCGCGCTCACGCGCCATCCCGCCCTGCGGCGCGAGCCGATCGCCGAGGCCGAGATCGGCGTGGCGGGCTCTATCAACGCGGCCGGCGACTTCCGCGCTCTTCCCTTCCAACTGCCTGGGGATAGCCCCCGGCTGTCGGGATGGGGCGGGTTCTTCGCGGCCCGGTTTGTGCGAGGCTCCTGAACATGGCCGTACGGTGTCGCGCCGGCATGGTCTTGTCCGGGCAGGTCCACGTCGAGCGGCGCCGTACCGCCGGCGGAACGAGGGTGTGATGCGTTGAGCGGCATGGGCGTGCGGATCGCGCAGTTGCGATGGAAGCTCGACGCCTCGCGCCGGGCCGCCGGGCTGGCGCTGACACGAATCGGCCGGGCCTTCACGCCGACGAGCCGCGTGCGCCTGGTCCAGTTCCTGTTCGCGCCGCCCGACCTGCGCACCTCCGACCCCACGGTGGCGGCCGACATCTATGCGGGACAGTTCGTCTTCGCCGGCCGCGCGGTGGCCACCAACGGGCTCTCGCCCTACGACGTCGAGCCGCCGAGCGCGGGCTGGGCCGAAGCGCTCTACGGTTTCGGCTGGCTGCGGCACTTGCAGGCCGCCAACACCGCGCTGGCCCGCAACAATGCTCGCACCCTGGTCAGCGACTTCCTGCGGCGCGGACGCAGCTTGCCGCCGGTGGCCCGCAAGCCGGCCGTGGCAGCGCGGCGGCTGATGGCCCTGCTCGCCCAGTCGCCGATGATGCTGGAAGGCGCCGACCATGATTTCTACACCCGTTATCTTGCCGGTGTGAGGCAGGATGCCCGTCTGCTGCGTGATGCGCGCCGCCGCACCGACGATCCCGTCATCCGGCTCGCGGCCTCCGTGGCGCTGACGCAGGTCGGCCTGTGCGTCGAGGGCGCCGAACGGCTCGAGCGGCGCTTCGGGCTCGACCTGTCCGACCTGCTCGACGAGCAGGTGCTGGCCGATGGCGGTCACGTGACCCGCAATCCGCGCGTGCTGGTGGACCTGATGCTCGACCTGCTGCCGCTTCGCTCCACTTATGCGGCGCGCGGCATGGAGGCGCCGCGCGGCATCGTCTCGGCGATCGACCGGCTCGCGCCCCATCTCAGGATGCTGCGTCACCCGGACGGCTCGATCGCCCTGTTCAACGGCATGGGCGCGAGCCAGGTCGACGCGCTGGCCACGATCTTCGCGAGCCATGACACCGGCGGCCGCGGAGCCCTCGACGCGCCCTACAGCGGCTACCAGCGCCTGGAGGCGGGGGATTCGGTGCTGATCGTCGATTCAGGCCCCGCGCCTCCCTTCGCCGCCTCCGGCGAAGCCATGGCCGGCTGCCAGTCCTTCGAGTTCTCGCACGGCCGCCAGCGCATCTTCGTCAATTGCGGCGTGCCGCGCCAGGCCACGGCCGAGCTCCGCGTCGAGCTGCGCGCCACGGCCGCCCACACCGCCGTCAGCTACGCCGACACGTCCAGCTGCCGCTTCATCCGCCGCGGCGACGAGACGCGCATTCTCTCCGGCCCGCGGCAGGTGACCGCCAGCCGCGCGATGACCGAGGCCGGTGACACGCTCTCGATGACGCATGACGGCTATCAGGCCGCCTTCGGCCTCGAGACGCTGCGCGAGCTCGTCCTGTCGCGCGACGGCGCGTTGCTGATGGGCACGGAGCAGGTCAGGGGGCGCGGCCTCGCCGCCGCCGACAAGGCCCTGACGGCCCGCTTTCACCTGCACCCGAGCGTGAGGGCCGAAATCGCCGCATCAGGCGTCGTCATCCTGAGCCCGCCGCGGGGCCGTGCCTGGCGCTTCAGCAGCCCGGACGCGGCGCCGATGCTGGAGGACAGCGCCTTCTTCGCGGGCATCGACGGCGCGCGCCGGACGCAGCAGATCGTGCTGACGGCGCAGGATCTCGCGAAAGCGCTGCGCTGGCGGCTCGATCAGGTCGAGGATGCCTGAGCGCGTTCCAGCCTGACCGCCTCAGCGGTTCATGGCGAGGTTGGCGCCCGACCGCGAGATCACGCCCGCCAGCGAGGAGCCGTCATTGACCTTGAGCCGCGCCGCGACGGTGCCGCCCGACTGGTAGAGATAGACCTCG
>JAIXZF010000312.1 GCA_027489835.1 Hyphomicrobiales bacterium | reverse complement strand
TACGAGGGCCTCATCATCCATGATGGCCAGGGCAAGGTCTCGCCTGGCGT
Source organism: Hyphomicrobiales bacterium (assembly GCA_027489835.1). Lineage (GTDB taxonomy): Bacteria > Pseudomonadota > Alphaproteobacteria > Rhizobiales > Beijerinckiaceae > Allobosea. The sequence goes on along the minus strand of JAIXZF010000312.1, from coordinate 3,874 downwards.
GGCGGAGAGCTGGGCCGTCTCGGATGATGGCAAGGTCTTCACCTTCAAGCTGCGCGCCAACGCGAAATGGTCGAATGGCGACGCGGTGAAGGCTGGCGACTTCGTCTTCGCCTGGCGCCGCGCCGCGGCCCCCGAGACCGGCGCGAAATACACCAACGTGCTCTACCCCGTGAAGGGCCTCGAGGCCGTCCACAAGGGCACGGCGGGCGCCAAGCCCGACGATATCGGCATCCGCGCCGTGGACGACCGGACGCTCGAGATCACGCTGAACAATCCGACGCCGTACTTCATCGAGCTCCTGACGCTGCCCGTGGCCGGGCCGCTGCATCCGGCCTCCGTGACGCAGCACGGCACGAATTTCGTCAAGCCGGAGAACAAGGTGTCGAACGGCGCGTATCGCCTGCGCGACTTCACCCCCGGCGCGCAGACCTCGCTGGTCAAGAACCCGCAATTCCACGACGCCGCCAACGTCAAGATCGACCAGGTCAACTTCATCCCGCTGGCGGACTCGGCCGCCGCGGCGCGCCGCTTCCAGGCGGGCGAGATTCTCTCCACGGTCAACATCCCCGCCAACCAGATCAAGACGCTGCGCCAGCAGCTCGGCGCGCAGGTGTCGGTGACGCCGCAGCTCGGCACCTGGTACCTGACCTTCAACAACGACAAGGCCCCGTTCAACGACAAGCGGGTCCGCCAGGCGCTCTCGATGGTGCTCGACCGCGAGTTCATCGCCGAGCAGGTCTGGAATTCGTCGATGCTGCCGGCCTATTCGTTCGTGCCGCCCGGCACCAACAATTACGGCCCGCAGCTGGAGCTCAACTTCAAGAGCCAGTCCGTGATCGAGCGCGAGGAAGCGGCCAAGAAGCTGCTGACCGAGGCCGGGTTCGGCCCGGGCAAGCCGCTGAAGGTCGAATACCGCTTCAACATGAGCCCCGAGAACCAGGGAACCTTCGTCGCCATCGCCGACCAGTGGAAGGCCATCGGCGTCGAGACGACGCCGATCTCGACCGACGGGCGCACGCACTTTGCCTTCCTGCGCGACCGGGGCGCCTACGACGTGTCCCGCGCGGGCTGGATCGCGGACTACAACGATCCGCAGAACTTCCTCTTCCTGCTCGAATCCAGCGCCATCCCGGGCCTCAACTACGCCCGCTGGTCGAGCGCGCAGTACGACGACCTCATGAAGCGCGCCGCCGCCGAGATTGACATCCAGAAGCGCGCCGGCATCCTTGCCCAGGCCGAGCGCATCCTGCTGGACGAGGCGCCGTACACCCCGGTGCTGTTCTTCACCAACCGCAACCTGATCTCACCGAAGCTGGTGGGCTTTACGCCCAATCCGCGCGCGAGCAACCCGACCCGGTTCATGTCGATCAGGGGTTGAGGGACATGCATGAGCGCGCCTTGCGCGCTGGCCCCTCCCTAACCCTCCCCGCGTGGCGGGGAGGGAAACGCCCAGCATTCCGACGTTCTGACCCGTTTTACAGATCGCAGCGCCGTCGCCGCTTCCCTCCCCGCCTCGCGGGGAGGGTAAGGGTGGGTCTCACGCCATGCTGACCTACATCTTCCGGCGGCTGCTCTCCGCGATCCCCACGCTGTTCGTCGTCGTCACGCTGTCCTTCTTCCTCATCCGGCTTGCGCCCGGCGGGCCTTTCGATCTCGAGCAGCCGCTCGAGGCGAAGGTGATGGAGAACCTCAACCGCATCTACAAGCTCGACCGGCCGCTGATCGAGCAATACTGGCTCTACCTCACCCATCTCGCGAAGGGCGATCTCGGCCCGTCCTTCTACGCCCGCGACTTCACCGTGGCGGACCTGCTGGCGCGCGGGCTTCCGGTGTCCATCACCATCGGCGGCCTCGCGCTGCTGCTGGCGCTGGCGGTCGGCGTCGTGCTCGGGGCCGCCGCGGCCTTCCGGCAGAACCAGGCGGCCGATTATTCGGTGATGGTCTTCGCCACCTTCGGCATCACCATCCCCACCTTCGTGGTCGCGCCCGTTCTGCAGATCGTCTTCGGGCTCATGCTGGCCTGGCTGCCGGTCGGCGGCTGGAACGACGGCGCTGCACGCAACCTCATCCTGCCGGTGATCGCGCTGGCCCTGCCGCAGATCGCGGTGGTGGCGCGCATGATCCGCGCCGCGATGATCGAAGCGCTGCGCTCCAACCATATCCGGACGCTGCGGAGCCTCGGGCTGTCGACCAGCTCCATCGCCATCCACGCGCTTCGCGGCGCCATGCTGCCGGTCGTGTCCTATCTCGGTCCGGCCGCCGCCGCGCTGCTGACGGGCTCGGTGGTGATCGAGACGATCTTCGGCCTGCCGGGCGTGGGACGCTACTTCGTGGAGGGAGCGCTCAACCGCGACTACACGCTCGTGATGGGCACGGTGGTGATGGTGGCGGTGTTCGTGCTGGTCTTCAACCTCATGGTCGACATCGTCTACGCACTGCTCGACCCGCGCGTGAGGTTCGACCGATGAGCGGGACCGCGACGGACCTCCCCCTCGCCACGCCGGCGCCCGTCGGCCGATCGCTCTGGACCGATGCGCGGATCCGGCTGTTCCGGAACAAGGCGGCGGTGGCCAGCCTGTTCTTCCTCGCCTTCATGACGCTTTTGTCGATCGTCGGGCCGTTGCTCTCGCCCCATCCCTACGAGCGCGTCTATACCGAGTATGTCCGCGTGCCGGCGAGCCTCACCGCCTATCCCAAGCCCGAACAGATCGAGCCTGCCGTGGCCAGGGTGGCGGCGCGGATGCGGGCGCAGATCGAGCGGCAGGAGATCGTCGGCGACGCGGTGCGCGTCACCCTGACCAGCCCGCGCGCCATCGACGAGCGCAACCTCGCCTTCTTCGGCCGCTCGGACCTGTTCCAGGGCGCGAACGTGGTCGAGCGCGCCGACGAGGGCCGCAGGTTGGTGGTCGAGGCGCCGATCCGCTGGCGAACCTTCCTGTTCGGAACGGACGGCAATGGCCGCGACCTGTTCACCCGGACGCTCGTCGCCGGGCGCGTGTCGCTCGCCATCGGCCTGCTCGCCACCGGCGTCGCGCTGCTGATCGGCGTGATCTACGGCGCGACCGCAGGCTATCTCGGCGGGCGGATCGACACGGTGATGATGCGCATCGTCGACATCCTCTACGCCCTGCCCTTCATCTTCTTCGTCATCATGCTGGTGGTGTTCTTCGGGCGGAACTTCGTGCTGATGTTCCTCGCCGTCGGCGCCATCGAGTGGCTCGACATGGCGCGGATCGTGCGCGGGCAGACCCTGTCGATCAAGCGGCAGGAATACGTGCAGGCGGCGGAGGCGCTGGGCGTCAGCTCGGGCGGGATCCTCAAGCGCCACATCATCCCGAACACGCTAGGGCCGGTGGTGGTCTACATGACGCTGCTGGTGCCCAAGGTGATCCTGCTCGAGAGCTTCCTGTCCTTCCTCGGCCTCGGGGTGCAGGAGCCGATGACGAGCTGGGGCGTGCTGATCGCCGACGGTGCGCGCAACATCTCGAACGCGCTCTGGCTGCTGAGCTTTCCCGCGATCTTCCTCGTCACCACGCTGTTCGCACTCAACTTCCTCGGCGACGGCCTGCGCGACGCGCTCGATCCGAAGGACCGGTGACCATGGCCCATTCGTCATTGCAAGCGCAGCGAAGCGATGACGGCGTTCGTTCATTGAGGCCGCGACGTTGCACTCCATGACCGAACCGATCCTCACCTTCCGCAACGTGGCGGTCCGTTTCCGGACCAATGACGGCATCGTCCAGGCCGTTAAGGGCTCGGACATCGATGTGCGCAAGGGCGAGTTCGTCGCCATCGTGGGCGAGTCGGGGTCGGGCAAATCCCAGAGCATCCTGGCGGCCATGGGCCTGCTGGCGCAGAACGGCGAGGTGACCGG
>JAIXZF010000041.1 GCA_027489835.1 Hyphomicrobiales bacterium | reverse complement strand
CGCTGTCGGCCACGAGCAGGTTCACCTTGGCCTTGTCGAGCGAGCGGCGGATGCGCTTGGCGTCCATGCCCGTCGAATGGACGATCTGCAGCGCGCGGGAGAGTTCGCCGATCTCGTCCTTGCGCGTCTGCCCCGGAATGTCGGCATTTTCGCCCCGGGCGAGGCTATCCACGGCGCCGCTCAGCTGGCCGATGGGCCGTGTGACGCGCCGCGCGTAAAGCGCTGCGATCAGCACCGCGAGAAACAGCAGAGCGCATGTCGCCCCGAGGATCATCAACGCCATGCGCCTGATGGGCTCGCGCACCTCGGAGAGGGGCCGGCTGACGGCGACGGTCCATTGCTGGCCAGGAACGGTGGCAGGCGCCACGGCGACCATCGACGCGACGCCATCGGCATCGACCGCCTCGCCGACCGCCGCCTTGCCGGACAGGCCCGCCGCAAAGATGGGGCCCGAGACCTGGCGCGACAGCACCGTGCTGGCGCGGTGCGCGGCGATCTGCGTGCGCAGCTTGCCGTCCGGACCGTACATGAAGACGTCGAGATACTCCTCCCCCTTGAGCTGCAACGATGCGCTGAGCTTGGTCACGGATTTCTGGAAGGCGAGCACGCCGACCGGCTTGCCTTCGGCGTCATGGAAGACGCGGGCATAGAAGGCAGCCGGCTCCCCGGCGCTCGGCGCGTAAGCCTCGAAGTCGGACAGCGCGACCCGCCGTTCCGGCGCGAGGCGCACGGCCTCTCGGAAGGCCTTGGCCAGCGAGCTGTCCATGAGCGGCGGCGCGCTGAGGCTGGCTCCGAAATCGGCCTCCTTCTCCACCGAGTAGACGATGCGTCCGTCCAGCCTGATCAGCAACGCGTCGTAGAAGCCGAGCTGCTCCTTGATCTTGCGCATCGTGGCGTGCCGCTCGCGGTGCACCACGCCATAGGCGCTGCGATCCATCTCGCCTTCATAGGTCGCGCGCGCATCCTTGCGCGGGTTTTCGGAAGTGTAGCCCCTGACGACATCCGCCGCGTCACGCGGTTGCATCTGCGTGAAGGCCGTGTCGAAGGCCTGGAAGGTCGACAGCACCGCAGGCTGTTCGGCAATAACGTCGATCTCGCCGAAGCGCATCTGGAAATGCCGGGTCGCCACGCCGGCGCGGTACGCCGCCAGCGTGCTGAACGAGGACTTCGTGCTCTCGTCGAGTGTTTCGGTCGAAATGGAGAGGGCAATGCCGGCGACCCCCATCATCGAGACGAGGGCGCCGATGCCGGCGAAGAGAGGCAGGCGGACGGACAGCCTGGACAGGCTGGAAGGCAAGGTCGGACGCATGATCGTACTCCGGGGGACGGGGACGGCGTTCAGGCCGCTTCGAGGGTTGAGGGGGACAGGGATGAGCCGAGGCCGGCGTCGATGGCCCGGTCGAGCGCGAGCAGCGACACGACCTCGTCCCCGACGATGGCGACCCCGGCAAGCAGCTGTTCGGTCGCCGCCACGTCAGGCGGGCTGCGCACGGCCGAGGCCGGGATGTCGATGATGTCGGAGACCGCGTCGACCAGAAGGCCCGCGACCCGGTCCTTGACGTCGACCACGAGGATGACGTGCGCGGCGGTGGCGGCGGTGGTGCCGAGCCCGATCCGGGCCCTGAGATCGTAGACCGCGAGGATCATGCCCCTGAGGTTGATGACGCCGCGCACATGCTCGGGCGCATGCGGCAGGGGCGTGGTCGAATGCCAGCCCTTGATCTCGCGGACGTCCGCCACGTCGATGCCGAAGGTGCGCTCGTCGACGCGGAAGGTGACGATCTTGCGCATCGTGGCGTTCGAGCGGGTATTCGCCTGGTTCTTGTCATCGTTCATGGAAGGCTCCCGTCAGGCTGCGGACTGGATCGGTCGGTTGATTGTGAAGGCACGGCTCGCGGCGGGGCTGGAGCCCCGCGCCCGGGCGCGGGCCTGGGCCAGCGCGGGAAGCGCGTCGACGTCGAGGATGAGTGCGACCATGCCGTCGCCCAGGATCGTGGCGGCGGATGCGCCCGGAACCGGTCCGAACGAGGCCTCGAGGCTCTTCACCACCACCTGTTGCTGGCCGAGGATCTCGTCCACGGCGATCCCGATCACCTCCCCGCGGTCGGTCTCGGCGCTGATCACGATGCTTTCGGGTCCGCCGCCCGCCCGGGGCGCGCCGAGGCCCAGCAGCTCCCGCAGGCGCAGCAGCGGCGCGATCTCCCCGCGCAGGCGGACGATCTCCCCGCCGCCGGGCAGGATGGCGGGACTGCAATTGCCGATCTGCAGCGTCTCCATGATGCTGCCGATCGGCAGGATCATCCGCTCCTCGCCGATCCGCACGACCATGCCGTCGGCGACGGCGAGCGTCAGCGGCAGCGACAGGGCGAAGCTGCAGCCCCGGCCGGGCTCGGACTCGACGGCGATGCGCCCGCCCAGGGCCTCGACATTCTGCTTGACCACATCCATGCCGACGCCGCGGCCCGACACGTCCGTGACCGCCTCGGCCGTGGACAGGCCCGCATGGAAGATCAGCATGTCGATCTCCGCCGGGCTGGGCTTGGCGTCGGCGGCCATCACGCCGCGGCTCACCGCCTTGGCGAAGAGCTTCTCGCGGTTGAGCCCGCGCCCGTCATCCGAGACGGTGATGACGATGCGCCCGCCGCGCTGCTCGGCCGCGAGTGTGATCAGCCCCTCGGCAGGCTTGCCGGCGGCTAGCCGCTCGTCGGGGCGCTCGACGCCATGGTCGAGCGCGTTGCGGATCATATGGGTGAGCGGATCGGCCAGTTCCTCGATGATCGTCTTGTCGACCTCGGTGTCCTCGCCGCGCATGGCGAGGCGCGCTTCCTTGCCGAGCGTGTTGGCGAGGTCGCGCACGGTGCGCGGCATGCGCTGGAAGACGGTCTTCACCGGCTGCGCGCGTACCGACATCACCTGCTCCTGGAGCTCGCGCGTCTGGCGTGTCAGCGCCTCGATGCCTTCGGTGAGCTGGAGCCCGTGCGGCGAAGGCAGGTTGCGGCTGCGGTCGATCAGCATCGACTGGGTGATGACGATCTCGCCGACCAGGTTCATCAGCCGGTCGACGCGGTCGAGATCGACGCGGATCGTGCGCGTCGGCGCCAGCCGGCTCCTGGGGTGAGGCTCAGGCGCGGCGGATGGATGGCTCCCGCCGTGGCCGAACGCGGCCGCGGGCTGGGCTGAAGCCGACAGGTCGGCTGATGGCGGGGCCGCGGGCCCGGGCGGCGCCGGAGGCGCGGAGCCGGCCTGGGCCGTCGTCGGGGCGCCGAGCGGCAGGATGGCGATCTCGTCCCCGTCGAAGCAGCGCTCGAGCACATCCTCGATCTGCTCCCGCAGGGCTGCGGTCTCGAGTTCGATCTCGAAGCGCAGATGACACAGCGCCGGATCAAGGGCATCGAGTGCCGGCACGCCCGACAGATCGCAGCGAAGGCGCGGCTCGCCGAAGGCCTCCAGCGGCTGGAGCATCTGCGGCGGCTCGACGAGGCGGCGGAACAGGTCGGCGCGCGGGGTCAGGACGATGCGGTGTCCATGGGCGCCGACAGGCGGCGTCTCGGGCTCCGGGCCGGCCTGGTCGGCCGCGCCTCCGCCGCCGGCGAGAACGCGCAGCCCTGCTATGATATCCGGGAAGGCCGGCGCGGCCTCCTCGGCGCGTGCGGCTGCGACGCAGGCGCCGAGCGCGTCGGCCGTGCGCAGGAACAGCGGCACCGGGGCGTCGGTCGCCCGCATGCGGCCCGAGCGCAGCAGGTCGAGCGCCGCCTCGAGATGATGCGCGTAGGGCACGAGCTCGGTGAAGCCGAAAGCGCCCGCGCCGCCCTTGATGGAGTGGATCGCGCGGAAGGCGGCGTTGACCGTGTCAGGATCGCCCGCGCCCTCCTCCATGGCATGGAGGCAGCTTTCCAGCGCGGAAAGCAGCTCGTCACATTCCTCGAGGAAGGACTGCCGGAGCAGCGCCATAGGGTCCATGGTCGGCCTACCGGTCGAGCTGCGAGACGAGGGAGAGCAGGGTCTCGGGCATGAACGGCTTCACCATCCACGCGGTCGCCCCGGCGCGCCGTCCCTCCGATTTGAGGTCCGGCGCGGTCTCGGTGGTCAGGATGACGATCGGCGTGTCCTGGCCGTCCGGATGCTCGCGGCAGGCGCGGGTGAACTCGATGCCGTCCATGATCGGCATGTTGAGGTCCGTGATGACCAGGGCGGGGCGGTGCGCCTCGAACTTGGCCATGCCCTCGGAGCCGTTCTCGGCCTCGTAGACCTCGTGGCCCGCATCGCGCAGGCAGTGGCAGAGAAGCTGCCTGAGGGTGGCGGTGTCATCGATGGCGAGGATCTTCATGCCGCATACTCCAGCTGGAAAAGCTCCGCCTCGGCATCGATCCCGATGGCCTCGAAGCAGAACAGGAAGGCGAAGGAGGGGTTGAGCGCCACGACCGGCGAGCCCCGCGCCGCGGCTGAGCGCGCGGCCGATGCGAGCAGCTGCACCCAGCACAGCGGAAGGCTCGTCACCGCCGATCCGTCGATCGTCAGCCGCCCGGCCTCGATGGCCTCGAGAGCTGCGGCGCGGAAGGCGGCCGCGTCACGCATCTGCGGCTTTTCGGGCAGGATGATCGGCATGCTGGCGTCCTCGTTCAGGAGGCCAACATAACAACCATAGGTTGCTGATGTCTTACGAGGCGGAGAGTTTACTGCAACGCCAAGTCACTGTCAGCACTTGTAATATTGCGTCATCAGCGAGACATCGGCTGCTGATCGGCAGGGATCACAGGTTCCGGTAAACGGAGAATTATACAACTCCCGGTAGCATATGGTGTTTCCAAGGTGCTGCCGTGACCCCCAGTTCCACGCCCATCCGCGTGCTGATCGCCGACAAGAACAGCTTCTATCGCCGCGTGCTGCGGCAGAACCTGTTCCCGCGCCGGCAGGTCGAGACGCATGAGGCCGAAAGCAGCCTCGACGCGATGTCCCTGCTGCTGGCCCAGCCCTTCGACCTGTTCCTCGCGGATTGGGACGTGCTGATGGCCAATGACGGCGCGCTGCTGGAGCTCGTCGTGCGCCGCGCCAGGCTCGCCCGCCGCAAGATGCCGGTGATGGCGCTGATGGTGAACCCCACCCATTCGAGCGTGCTGCACGCCTCGAACAACGCCATCGACATGGTGCTGAAGAAGCCCTTCTCCCCGAAGATGCTCAACCAGCGCTGCGACTGGCTGATGGAACGCACCCAGACCGACCTTGCCGTCTGAGCGGGTCCGCATCGCGCCCTTCCGCCGCCCCCCAGAAAGCCGAAAAGGCGGAGCCGCCGCATGGGCCGCCCCGCCTCGAACGCAGGCGCGGACCTCCTGCGAGGTCCGGCCGAAGGGTCCGGCCTCAGCCGAGCAGCCTGAGCACGCTCTGCTCCTGCTGCGAGGCGAGCGCGAGCGCCTGGCTGGAGAGCTGCTGCCGGGTCTGCAGGGTGAGCAGGTTGGCGGCTTCCTCGTTGCCATTGGCGAGGACGAGGCCGTCGGCGCCGGATTTGAGCGTGTTGACCAGCTCGTTCGTGAAGTCCTTGCGGGTCTGCACGATGGCGAGTTGCGAGCCGAAGGTGCTCGCCGTCGAGCGCAGCGACGCCAGCGCGTCGTTCAGACGGGTGTCGACGTCGTCCAGGTCGCTGTTCTTCTGGAAGCCGTTGACGCCGGTGACGTCGATGGCCTTCAGCTTGAGGCCCGAGGTGCCGTCATCCTTGCCCGCCGTGAAGTCGGTGCCCTTGATGGTCAGCTGGGCCTTGTTGTCGTCGGTGCGCTCGTTGAACGCCACCGAGAGCTGGTCCGAGTTGAGCAGGTTCACGCCGTTGAAGCCCGAGTCTTGCGCCAGCTTGGAGATCTGCTCGCGGATGTCGTTGTACTGCTTGGCGAGGGCCTGGCGCTGCTCGCCGACGGCATCCAGCTTGGCCGTGCCGGCGACGGGCGAACCCAGCCCCAGCGACGTGATGATCTCGTCATCGGACTGGCCGGCGGTGGCGAGGGCGGTGACGCCGGCGTTGACGGTCGCGACACCGTTGGTCGCGGTCAGCACCAGCTTCGAACCATCCTTGGAGGCCGTCACCAGACGGGTGCCCGCCGCGCTGCGATTGGCGGAGGAGTCGTTGATGGCGGCGATCGACTCGTCGAGCGTCTTGCCGCCGCCGATGGCGATGTCGATGTTCGAGGCCGTGCCGCCGGTCGGCGTGAAGCTCAGCGAAAGCTGGCCGCCATTGGCCGCACCCGCCGCGGCGCCGGTCGCCGCGTTGGCGCCGGCGGTCAGGGTCTGGGTCGTGCCGCCTGAGGTGAGGGCGCGGGCCTGGCGGGCGACCGACTGGGCGTTCTCGACCAGCTTGGTGATCGAGCGGATGCCGTTGTCGGCGGCTTCGACCGTCTTGAGCGAGTTCGAGATGCCGTCGAGCAGGCCGTTGAGGTCCTTGGCGCGGCTGTTGAGCGACTGGGCGGTGAAGAAGTTGGTCGGATTGTCGATCGCGGTGTTGACCTTCTTGCCGGTGGCAAGGCGGTTCTGCGTGGTCGCGATCAGCTCCGACGACTGCTGCAGGGAGAACAGGTTCTGGCGGATGCCGCGGCCCAGGGAGATGTCAGACATGGAGATGACCTTTCTAGGTATGGTTGCAAAGCCACGCTGCTGCGGGGCTTATGCAACCTAGACGGGTATCTCCTAACAGACGTTTAAGTTGCATAACTGGCGAGTTACAAACGTAAAGGTTGCATGTTACGCACAGGCGCGGAGCTTGCCGACGGTCGCGGCTGCAGCCCGTGCCAAAACGCGACACAGCTTGAGCGGGGCATTATTGACTTGTTGACTGATGACTGATAATTTCTGAAAAACGTCAGCATCTAGCCAGAACGGCCACCATGAACGTCCGCCCCAAGCTCAGCCCCGAGGAGACGGCCAGCCGCATCCTCGACGTTGCGGAGGAGCATTTCCGCCGCGTAGGCTACGCCAAGACCGCGATCGCCGACCTCGCCGAGGATCTCGGCATGTCGAGCGCCAACATCTACCGCTACTTTCCGTCCAAGGGCGCGATCAACGAGGCGATCTGCGCGCGCATGCTCGCCGAATGCGAAGCGCTCATGGACCGGATCATGGCCGGGCCCGGCTCGGCCGGCGAGCGCCTGAGAAGCCTGCTCCTCACGATCTACGCCTACAACTCCCGGTGCTATGTCGCCGAGCGCCGCATGCACGACATGGTCGCAGTCGCCATGGAGGAGGATTGGGGGGCGGTTAAGCAGCACATCGAGGACATCGTCGCCCGCATCGGCCGGCTGATCGGCGAAGGCGTCGCCGCCGGCGAGTTCCGGCCGGTCGACGACATCCCCGCCCTGGCCTTCACCGTGAAGCAGGCGACCGTCACGATCATGCATCCTCTCAACATCGCGGAATGCATGCGCCACGGCCTGGCCGGGCAGGCCGAGGCCGAGCGCCTCTGCGATTTCGTCCTTCTCGCGCTGAAGCGCTGACAGGAGCCCTCGATGACCCTTCGTCCTGTCCTGATCGCACTTTCGGCATCCCTCGCCCTCGCCGCCTGCACGGAAGGCAAGGGCAACGCGCCCAAGGCCGCCGAGCCGCGCACGGTGCTGGTCCAGCCCGTCGCCTTCGAGCCGCGCTCGCCAAGCCGCACCTTCGTCGGCACGGTCCGGCCGCGCATCGAGAGCGATCTGGGCTTCCGCATCGGGGGCAAGCTGGCCGAACGGCTCGTGCAGGCCGGCGACAAGGTCAGGGCCGGGCAGGTCCTCGCCCGCCTCGACGCCACGGACCTTGCTCTGCAGCGCGAGCAGGCCGAGGCCGAGGTCCGCGCCGCGACCGCCTCCGTCATCCAGGCCGAGGCCGAGGACCGGCGCATCGCGATGCTGCGCCGCGAGGGCTGGAGCACCGCCTCCGCCTTCGACCGGCAGAAGGCCGCGCTCGAGGAGGCGAAGGGCCGGCTCAGCCGGGCCGAGCGTGCCCTGAGCCTTGCCGCCAACAGCCTCGACTACGCCGAATTGCGGGCAGTGGCCGACGGCGTCATCACCGCGGCACTCGTCGAGCCCGGCCAGGTACTGGCGCAGGGCCAGACCGCGCTCAGGCTCGCCAGGCTCGACGCAAAGGAGGCCGTGATCGCCGTGCCCGAGGCGCTGGTCGACAGGGTGCGCGGCGCGCGCGCCACGGTTTCGCTCTGGTCGGAGCCGGACCGCAGCTACACGGCGCTGCTGCGCGAGCTATCGCCCTCCGCCGACGCCGCCACCCGCACCTATCAGGCGCGCTTCACCATCGAGAACGCGCCCGCGGAGCTCGATTTCGGCCTCACCGCCACGGTGGCGATCAGCGACCGGGACAATGAACAGGTGGCCCGCCTGCCGCTCTCGGCCCTGTTCAACCAGGGCGCTGGGCCGTCCGTCTATGTCGTGAACATGGCCGATGGCCAGCTTGCGCTGCGCCCCGTCGAGGTGGCGGCCTATGAATCGCGCAACGTGCTGATCCGCGGCGGCCTCAAGCCCGGCGACAGCGTCGTCACGCTGGGCGTGCAGAAGCTCGATCCGAGCCAGCGCGTCCGCCCCGTCGCCTCGCCGCTCTGAGCCGCGCCATGACCAGCTTCAACCTCTCCGCCTGGGCCGTCCGCCACCGGGCCCTGATGCTGTACCTGATGATCGCGCTCGGCATCGCCGGCGCGGCCTCCTACATGCAGCTCGGCCGCGCCGAGGACCCGAACTTCACCATCAAGGTCGCCGTCATCACCGCCATCTGGCCCGGCGCCACCGCGCAGGAGATGCAGGCCCAGGTTTCCGACCGGATCGAGAAGAAGCTGCAGGAGCTGCCCTACTTCGAGAAGGTGCAGACCTACTCCAAGCCCGGCTTCATGGCTGCCCAGCTCGTCTTCCGCGACAACACGCGCTCGCATCTGATGCCGGAGCTGTTCTACCAGATCCGCAAGAAGCTCAACGATCTGCGACCGGAGCTGCCCGCCGCCCTCATCGGCCCGAACGTCAACGACGAGTACGGCGACGTGGATTCGCTGCTCTACATGGTCAGCGCCGACGGGGCCGACTTCGCCCAGCTCAAGCGCGTCGCAGAGGCGCTGAAGAGCGAACTCCTTCGCGTCCCCAACGTCACCAAGGTCAACATCTACGGCGCGCAGGACGAGCGCATCTTCGTGGAGTTCAGCCATGCCAAGCTGGCCACGCTCGGAATCCCGGCCCAGGCGCTGTTCGACTCGCTGGCGCGCCAGAACGTCGTGACGCCGGCCGGCGTGGTCGAGACCGGCTCGCAGCGGGTCGCGCTCAGGGTCACCGGCGCGCTCGCCGGCGAGAAGGCCGTGGCCGAGACGCCCGTCGAGGCTGGCGGCCGCACCTTCCGTCTCGGCGACGTCGCCACCATCTCGCGCGGTTTCGAGGATCCGGCCCGCTTCCTGGTGCGCCAGGGCGGCAAGCCGGCGCTCGCCGTCGGCGTCGTCATGCAGCGCGGCAGCAACATCCTGACCGTCGGCGACGCGATCGACCAGGTCATGGCGCGCTTCGAGGCGGCCCAGCCGGTCGGCGTCGAGGTCGTCCATGTGGCCGACCAGCCCAAGGTCGTGCAGAAGGCTGTCAACCAGTTCCTGATGACCTTCATCGAGGCGCTGGCCATCGTGCTCGCCGTCAGCTTCCTGTCGCTCGGCTGGCGCACGGGCATCGTCGTGGCGATGTCGGTGCCGCTCGTCCTCGCCATCGTCTTCATCCTGATGCTGATCCTCGGCATCGACCTGCACCGTATCTCGCTGGGCGCGCTCATCATCGCGCTCGGACTGCTGGTGGACGACGCGATCATCGCGCTCGAGATGATGGTCGTGCGGATGGAGCAGGGCTGGGAGCGCACCAAGGCGGCCGCCGCAGCGTGGGACTCCACCGCCTTCCCCATGCTGACGGGCACGCTCGTGACTGCCGTCGGCTTCGTGCCGGTCGGCTTCGCCAATTCCGGCGTCGGCGAATACACCGGCGCGATCTTCTGGGTGGTGGCCATCGCCCTGATCTCGTCCTGGTTCGTGGCCGTGACCTTCATCCCCTATCTCGGCGTCAAGCTCCTGCCCGACTTCGCGGCCATCGCGGCCCGAAAGGGCATCCGCCACGACAACGAGCACGCCATCTACGAGACAAGGCCCTACAACGCGCTCCGCGCCGTGATCCGCTGGTGCGTCACGCACCGGATCAAGGTGGTGCTCGCCACCATCGGCGTCTTCGGCCTCGCCGTCTTCGGCTTCACCAAGGTGCAGCAGCAGTTCTTCCCGCTCTCCGAGCGCCCCGAACTCTTCTTCCAGATGCGGCTGCCCGAGGGCGCCTCGATCGGCGCGACGAAGGAGACGGCGCTGAAGGCCGAGGCGCTGCTCAAGGACGATGCCGGCATCGAGACCTACTCGACCTATATTGGCCAGGGCAGCCCGCGCTTCTGGCTTGGCCTCAATCCACAGCTGCCGAACGAGGCCTTCGCCGAGATCGTCATCGTCGCCCGCGACGTGACCGCGCGCGAGATCACCAAGGCGCGCATCGAGAAGGCCGTGGCGGAGGGGGCGTTGTCCGAGGCGCGCGTGCGCGTCGACCGCTTCAACTTCGGCCCGCCCGTCGGCTTCCCCGTTCAGTTCCGCGTGGTCGGCCCCGACCCCATGACCGTCCGCGAATACGCCCGCGAAGTGCGCGACATCGCGCGCCGCAACCAGAGCCTCGTCGATCCGCATTTCGACTGGAACGAGATGACCCCGTCAGTGCGCCTCGAGGTCGACCAGGAGCGCGCCCGCACGCTGGGGCTCGATCCGCAGGCCATTGCGCAGACGCTCCAGACCCTGATCTCCGGCATCACCGTCACCACTGTGCGCGACGGCACCGAGAAGGTGGATGTCGTCGCCCGGGCGGTGGCGGCCGAAAGGCTCGACCTCGGCCGCATCGGCGACCTCACCGTGCTCAGCCGCAACGGCGTGGCCGTGCCGCTGGCGCAGGTGGCGCGCATCGAGTTCGGCCATGAGGAGCCAATCCTGTGGCGCCGCAACCGCGACATGGCGATCACCGTGCGCGGCGACGTGGTGGACGGCGTGCAGGCTCCGACCGTGACCAACGAGATCTGGCCGACGCTCAAGCCGGTGATGGACAGGATGCCGCCCGGCTACCGCATCGAGATCGGCGGCGCCATCGAGGAATCGGCCAAGGGCAACGCCTCGATCTTCGCCGTCTTCCCGGTCATGGTCATTATCATGCTGACCCTGATCATGATTCAGGTGCAGAGCTTCCCCAAGCTGTTCCTGGTCTTCGCCTCCGCCCCGCTCGGCGTCATCGGAGCCTCGCTGGCGCTGAACCTCTCCGGCATGCCCTTCGGCTTCGTGGCGCTGCTCGGGCTCATCGCCCTGTCCGGCATGGACATGCGCAACTCGCTGATCCTCGCCGACCAGGTGATGCACGACATCAAGGGCGGCATGCCGATGAAGGACGCCATCGTCGAATCGGTCGTGCGCCGCGCCCGGCCCGTGATGCTCACGGCCATGGCCGCCATCCTCGCCATGATCCCACTCTCGCGCTCGGCCTTCTGGGGCCCGATGGCGGTGACGATCATGGGCGGCCTCTTCGTCGCGACCTTCCTGACGCTGCTCTTCCTGCCCGCGCTCTACGCTGTCTGGTTCAGGAAGCAGATCAGGCGCGAGCACGCGCAGGCCGATGCGGAAAAGGCCGCCGCAGCGACCGCGCCAGGGCCCCTGCCGGGAGCGCCGACCCTGCCCCTCGCGGCCGAGTAGGGCGCCGGCGGGGGAGCAGCGGCCGTGTTCAGCCCCAGTCGATCGGCTGAAGCCCGTTCGCGGCCAGATGCCGGTTCGCCCGGCTGAATGGTTTCGAGCCGAGGAAATCGCCCCGCGCGGCCAGCGGCGAGGGATGCGCGCTCTCGATCACGAGATGGCGCGGATCGACGAGCGGCTTTCGAGCCCGCGCCTTGTCGCCCCACAGGATGAAGACCGCCGCCGAGCCGCGCGCGCTCACGGCCGCCACGGACTGATCGGCCAGCGCCTGCCAGCCGAGCCTCAGATGCGCCCCGGCCCGTCCTGCCTCGACGCTGAGCGCGGCGTTGAGCAGCAGCACGCCCTGGGCCGCCCAGTCCGTCAGGTCGCCCGACCTTCGAGGCATGGTTCCGAGATCGTCGGACAGCTCCCGGAAGATGCGCCTGAGCGAGGCCGGAAGCGGGCCCGCGCCAAGACAGGAGAAGGCGAGGCCGTGCGCATGGCCGGGCGTCGGGTAAGGGTCCTGCCCGAGGATGACGACCTTCACGGCATCGAGCGGCGTCAGCGCGAAGGCCGTCCACAGCTCGCTTGCCGGCGGCAGGATATGTGTTCCGGCCGTCGCCAGCCGGTCGAGCTCGCGGCAGACAAGCCGGGCCGGGCCGTCACGGAAGAAGGGCAGCGCGCCCCAGCCCGGCCCGGCCCGGCTCGACAGAAAGGCGTCGAGCGCGCCAAGATGCGGCTCGCTCAATTGCGCGCGGTGATGCGGCCCTCGATCGTCGTCGCGATCTGGCCCAGGCTGCGCGCATGGGTCATGACGTCGTTGGCCATCAGCTTGCCCTGCACGTCGAGATCCTTGCCGCCCGGAGGCGTCAGCGCGCTGTAGCCGTCGCCGCCCTTGAGCATGAAGTCGTTGGTGGCGACCCGGTAAGTCCTGGCCTCGTCGATGGGCTGGCCGCCCACCGTCACCGAGACGACGCGCGAACCGGCGGGCGCTTTCGGATCGTACACGACGACCATGCCCGAGACCTGCGGGAAGCGGCCGGCGCGCTGCTCGACCTGGCTGAAGCCGTTCTCGAGCGCGGCCTTGACCGCCTTGCCGGTGACCTCCGCCACCACGTTGCGGTTGCCGAAGGGCAGCTCGCTCAGGATGTCGCGGCGGGTCAGCTTGTGGCCCACGGGGTATTGCTTGTTGGCGCGGATGCCGCCGCCATTGGTGATGGCAAGCTCCGCGCCCGAGGCCGCGCGCAGCGCGTCCGCCACGAGGTTGCCGAACGCAGTCTCGCCGGACCGCACGGAGGCCGTGCGCGTGTCGAGCTCGACCGTCAGCGTTGCCACGTCGACATCGAGCTCGCGGGCAAGCTCGGCCTCGTATTTCCGCACGACCGTCAGCATCGCGGGGTCCGGCGTGACCGAGCGGCTGTCGTTGACCCTGAAGGTCGGCGTCCAGACCACCTGCCGTGCCGCGCCCTCTCCCGTGATGGTCACGGTCAAGTCGATGGCCGTGACGTAATTGCCTTCCTCGTTCGACTCGACCATCACCGTGCGCCCGTCATAGGCGATGGCGAGGTCGTGATCGTGCCCGGTCAGCAGCACGTCGACGAGGCGCGAGCGCACGATCTCGTTGTCGACCCGGCG